>NZ_JSYC01000052.1:0-50364 GCF_054823965.1 Gordonia sp. GN26
GTGCGAGCGAAGCGAGCCACGAAGGGCTGGCGAGATAACCTCACCAGGCCTTCGTGGCAGTGAGAATGGTTGTGGGTGATTGATCGTGTTTGGGTCTGACCTGCTTCGTGGCTGACGGTGCTGTCTTGGACGAGATTTGTCGTCCCGGCGGTCGGTCATCTACGAAACCCTGACCTGTGAGGGCCGGGGCGGGTGTGACCTGATTAGGACCGTGTCTGGCTGCTGGGCCGTGACTCTTCACTGTCCTGTCCACCCGCCCCGGTGAGGTCATCCCACACATCAGTGAAGGAGACATCACCACGATGACCCCAACCACGAGCACCACGCAACCGCTAGTACTTGGCGTCGACACCCATCAACGCCGCCACCACGCCGCCCTCGTCACCGCCGAGGGCCGCCTGCTCGCCGATCACGAGTTCCCCGCCACCGGCACTGGCTACCACCAGTTGTGGCAGTGGGCCACCTCGTTCGGCCCCATCACCCAGGCCGGAGTGGAGGCCAGCGCCTCCTACGGCGCCGGCCTGACCCGGCTTCTCACCGCGCACAATGTCACGGTCATCGACGTCAACACCCCGGATCTGCCGCGCCGCTACGCCCACGGCAAAACCGACCAACTCGACGCCCACGCCGCAGCAATGGCGGTGTTCACCGGCCGGGCCGAGGCCATCGCCAAAGACACCACCGGCATCGTCGAGTCAGTCCGAATGCTGTATGTGGCAAGAGCTTCGGCCGTCGATGAGGCCACCCGCATCGGCAACCAGCTCCGTGACCTGGTCACCACCGCACCTGCCGAGTGGGCCGATCGCTGCCGGGCGGCGACCACCACCGCCCAACGCATCACCCTCATCGAGGCACTGCCCGCACCCGCACCGAAAGCGATACTGTCGGCGCCGGCGGCAGCGTTCGTCCGGGCCGGCCGTTCCCTGCTCACCCGCTACCGGTTGGCCCAACGAGAAGTCACCGACTTGACCCGCGAGCTCACCGCACTGCTGACCACGATGGTTCCCACCCTGCTTGCACGCCCGCACATCGGGCCGGTCACCGCCGCCCGACTGGTCATCACCGTCGGGGAGAACGTCGAGCGGATGCGTAGCGAAGCGACCTTCGCCAAACTCGTCGGCGTCGCCCCACTACCGGCTTCCTCGGGCAAAATCCATCGTCACCGACTCAACCGGGGTGGTGACCGGCAAGCCAACAGCGCCCTGCACATGATCGTGGTCGGCCGGATGAAAAACCATCCACCCACCCGCGCCTACGTCGAACGCCGTTCCGCCGAACACAAAACGAAGAAAGACATCATCCGCTGCCTCAAACGCTACGTCGCCCGCGAAGTCTTCAAAGACCTCACCACCGACCTCGGAGCACTGGACAAGCTATAGGACCATCTCGTCGCTACCGCTCCTCGCACCTCAGGCAGCAGGGGCAGGTCGCCCGGCGGACTCCCCTCACACCTCAGGCAGCAGGTTGGGTTGCGTTCGGCAGCAGACAATTCCGCTGTCAGTGCGTCGGCGTCGGGCCGACGGAGCGATCACCGTTGAGTCGCTTGCGGATCAGCTCAGCACTGATGAGGCACATCGGTAGGCCGATGCCCGGCCGGGTGCTCGATCCCGCGTAGTACAACCCCTCGACCTTGCGCGAGCGGTTCGTCGAACGCAGGAATGCGCTCTGTCGCAATGTGTGTGCCGGCCCGAGGGCACCACCGCACCACGAGTTCACGTTGTCGGCGAAGTCCGCGGGGCCGACGGTGCGTCGGACGACGACACGGTCGGCGAGGTCAGGGACTCCCGACCACTGGGCGATCATGGCGATGGCACGGTCGGCGACCTTCTCGATGTCGGGGTCGCCGGCACCGTCCATGCCGCCGTGCCCGAGGCCGGGATCAGCTGGAACCGGGACGAGGACGAAGACGTTCTCGTGACCGTCCGGGGCCACCGATTCGTCGGTCGCCGACGGCTTGCACACGTACAGCGACGCCGGATCGGGCACCCGCGTGGGTGATTCGAAGATGGCGTCGAAGTTCGTCTTCCAGTCCTCGGTGAAGTACAGCGAGTGGTGGGCGAGCTCGGGCAGCTCACCGCGGACGCCGAGGTAGGCGAGGACGGCACCGGGTCCCGAAGTAGCACGCTCCCAGTAGCGCTCCGGGAAGGTCTGCAGCTCCCCAGGGAGGAGCTTGGTCTCGAGATGGTGCAGATCGGCCGCGCCGACGACGATGTCGGCGGGCAGGTCTCGCGTGGCCCCGTCTGCGGTCTGGACACGAACGCCGACCACCTCGGCGCGACGGCGGAGTCGACGGCCCGACCGTTCCCGGGTGAGCACGGAGGTCGCGGCCGTTCCGGTGTGGATGACCACGCCGCGCTCACGAGCGACGCGTTCGAGTGCATCGACCAGAGTTGTGAAGCCGCCTCTGGGGTATCGGACGCCGTCGGCGAGGTCCATCCAGCTCATCAGGTGGTACATCGACGGTGTCCGCTCCGGCGACGAGCCGAGGAACACGGCCGGGTAGCCGAGCACCTGCTGCAGGCGTCGGTCGCTGAACTTCGACGAGATGAAGGACTGCAGCGACCGAGTCAACAGTTTCGCGAGCGTCGGCGCGTGCTTCAACACCGGGAGACCCAGGAACGCGCGTGGGGAATCAAAGCTGGTGTAGAGGAACCGTTCGACGGCGAGGTCGTACGCCTGGCGTGCCGTCTGCAAATAGGAGTCGAGAGCCGCTCCTGCACCCGGTTCGATGTTCTCGAACACCTCGCGGTTGCGTTCGTAGTCGCCGAAGATGTCGATCGGCGCCTCGTCGGAACCGTTCTCCGCGAAGAAGACCCGGTAACCGGGGTCGAGCCGGACGAGATCGAGCTGCTCCTTGGTGGAGGTGCCCAACATCTCGAAGTAGTGGTCGAAGACCTCGGGCATGAGCCACCACGACGGGCCGGTGTCGAACCGGAACCCGTCCTTGCTCCAGAGTCCGGTGCGTCCGCCGAGATCGTCGTTCTTCTCGATCACCTCGACGTCGTGGCCGTCGTGGGCGAGCAGTGCGGCGGTGGACAGACCGGCGACACCGCCACCTATGACGACGATGCGTTTGCGGGCGGTCATGCGTTCACTCCCCGTGCGGCGCGCGGCATCCCGCGGCGGGCGACGGCGGCCGCCGCGATCTTGGCCTTGCCGGCGTTGGGAACCCGGACGCGTTGCCGCCTGGCCTCGACCGCCGAGGATTCCCGAAGTCGCGCATTCAGTTCCGCGAAGAGATCGTGTGCGGTGCAGACGGCGACCCGGCTGCTCGACGGAAGGTACGGGATCGCCGCCGCGGCGGCGGTGAGGTCGAGGTCGATGTCGTCGAGCCACAGCGACCACGCCGCGTCGTCCGGGTTCTCCGGGTCGAGACCGACCAGATACCGGCGGCCCAATCCGTCACTGTCCTCTCCGAAGTCGCGCAGGAAGTTGATCTTCTGGAAGGCGGCACCGAGTCGACGTGCACCGGGCGCGAGGTGGTCGTAGCGGGCTTCGGCCTTTGCCTCCTCGGCGAGGAACGCGCGCAGACACATCAGTCCGACGACCTCGGCCGAGCCGTAGATGTAGGACGCGAGGCTCTCGAAGTCGTGCTCGACCTGCGTCAGGTCCGACCGCATCGAGGCGAAGAACGGCGCGACCAGGTCGAGGTCGATGCCGACGCGGCGTGCGGTCCGTGCGAAGGCGTGCACCACCAGGTTGCTGCTCGACCCGGTGATCATCGCCGCCGAGGTCTGTTCCTCGAGCTGGTCGAGTTCGTTGCTGCGGTCGACGAGCCCCTGCTCGGGGCGCGGTGCGTCGACGATCTCGTCGGCGACGCGGACCAGCGCGTAGATGTTGCGGACGTCGCGCCGGATGGCGGGGGCGAGGAGGCGTGAGGCGAGTCCGAAGGAACTCGAATACGACTTGATCACCAGTGCCGCGCTCGCCTCGGCGACGGCGTCGTACCGCCGATGCGGCGGGACCAGCTCGGTATGACCGGGTAGATGCATCATCCGACGGCTCCTGCGGTGTGAAATGGGGTTCGGTATGTCATGAATTCGACACCCGGACGGTGCTCGGATGGGTCACGACGACGGCGGGGTCGGCGGCAAGTCCGTGGGGGTCGGGGCCGGGCATCTGGCGCACCTGGTCGGCGAACCAGGGACTGACCGCCCAGGGGGTGCGCGACACGAGATCCCACACATCCGGGACCTCCGCCCAGGCGTATTCGGCGACCTCGTCCGGGTTGGGTTCCAGCGAGCCGACCGGCCGGGCGACGAACACGGGGCAGATCTCGTTCTCGACGATGCCGCTCGCGTCGACGGCCCGGTACCGGAAGTCCGGCAGGACGCACCGCACCTCGTCGACGTCGATGCCCAGCTCACGCTGCGCATACCGGTGCACGGCCTCGACCACCGCCTCGCCCGGACGCGGATGACCGCAGAACGAGTTCGTCCACACACCGGGCCAGCTGCGCTTGGACAGCGCGCGCCGGGTCATGAGGATCCGGTTGTCCGCGTCGACCAGGTGGCATGAGAACGCGAAGTGCAACGGGGTGTCGACGCCGTGCACGCCCTCGCGGTCGGCGGTGCCGCAGGGGCGGCCGTCGGCGTCGGCGAGAACCACCGAGTCGTTGATCATCAGTTCCTCATCACAGTCGAGATCGTGGGTCGAGCCAGGTCCTCCCATTGTTCGTCACCGAGGGCGCTACCGGATGGGCCGGACGGTCCCGGACAGGGCCGGAGAGAACAAGGCCGGAGAGACGGCGACGGACAACGAAAATCGACGCCCTCGCATCGATGGTAGGCAGTGCGGGCGGATCAGCCCTGGTCGCCGAACCCGGCAGCGCGCATCAGCGCACACCACGTGTCCACATATGCGTCCAGATCGACGTCACCGACGAGTGATTGCTGCACGACGACGCCCTGCATCACCGACACCATCGGGAGCGCCAGATCTGCGGGTTCACCAGGCAGTTCGTGGCCCGCGTCGCGCCAACGGACCAGGACGCGCTCGAAGACCTTGCGTAGGCCCAGGATGATCTCGCGGACGATCTCGCGCAGCTCGGGGTTGTTCGCGGCCTCGCCCCAGATGGTCACCACCATCCGGAAGTCGTCGGTGAGCGGTGCGATCTCGGCGAGTACGTGCGCTGCGAGCATCCGGATGGCGTCCTCGGGTGACGCCGGGGCTCCGTGGCCGTCGGCGAGTTCGCCGAGCCCTGACTCGTAGGCCTGGAACACCGACCGCGCGACCGCGGCGATCAGCTGTTCCTTCGACGAGTAGTACGAGTACACCGCACCGGCACTCAGGCCCGATTCCCGGATCACGTCCGACATCGACGCCCGGTGGAACCCCTTCTCGGCGAAGCAGCGCCGTGCCGCGTCGAGGATCTGCTGACTGCGCTCGAGCTTGCGTTCCTCGCTGATCTTCGGCATTCGATGAGTATAAAACGAATATTCGTTCTTGATTGCCGGCGCGGCCCGGCGCATACTTCGTAAAACGAGAGTTCGTTCTTTTTGGAGGCCGTGATGACCACGTACACCGAACCGTCCGACCGAGAATTCGCCACCGAGGATCGACCGCCCGAGTCCTCCCCTTCGCACGGACCGTCGTGGCGCATCGTCGTCGCGCTGGTCCTGGCGATACCGATCGTGGTCAGCACGATCGCGGCCATGTTCGTCTCCCTGGCCGTGGACCCCGAGCCGCATGACGTCCCGCTCGGCCTGGTCGCACCGGCACCCGCAGCGTCTGCCATCGAATCCGCCCTGGCCGATCGCGCGGGTGAGGATGCCTTCGCCGTCGAGCAGTTCGCCGACCCCGCCGCTGCGCGGGAGGCCATCGAATCCCGGGACATCGTCGGCGCCATCGCCGTCGGCCCGCAGGGCGTCACCGTGCTGACCGCCGAGGCCGCGTCCCCGGCACTCGCCCAGATCGTCGCAGGCGTCGGCACGGGTATCGCCACCGCACAGTCGCTGCCGGTCACCACGGAGTCCGTGGTCGCCCCGCCCGCCACCGATGCACGCGGCACCGGGTTCGCGGCGGGACTGCTACCGCTACTCATCGCCGGCATCGCCCTTGGCGCCGCGGCCGCGATCGCCCTCGCCGGACGGGTCTGGATGCAGGCCGCCGTCGTGCTGGTCGGCCCACTGGTCGCCGGCCTGGGGTTTGCTGCGGTCTGGTCATGGCTCGGGGTCATCGACGGCCGGGTGGTGCCGGTGGCCTTGGCACTCGCCCTGATGATCGGCGCGATCTCCTGGTTCACCGCCGGGGCAGGCGCACTCATCGGTCCACCCGGCGTCGGCATCGCGGCGGTCCTGATGATGCTGATCTCCAACCCGCTGTCCGGGCTGGCGTCGTCGCCGTATCTGCTCCCGGCGCCGTGGGGAGCCCTCGGCCAGTGGCTCCCGACCGGTGCCGGCGGCACCCTCACCCGCTCGGTCGCCTACTTCCCCGACGCCGCGATCGCCGGCCCGCTGTGGATTCTGCTGGGCTGGGTCGTCATCGGCGCGATCCTGCTCGCCCTCTCCGGGCTTCGGCGAAGCCGGGTCCGACTCGGTCGAAGCCGGGTCTGACTCCGGTCGAAGCCGGGTCTGCGTCGGGAGCGCCGGATCAGGCGCGCAGTCCGCGCGTTTGCCGGAACACCGCGACGAACAACTGGAGAAGCCCGATCGTCGCCAGGATCGCACCGATCCCGGCGATGATCGCTGCCAACGTCCGGGTACTGCCGTCGGAGAGCCCGATCTGCCACGCGACCGTGGCCACGACCATCGCGATGAAAGCGAGGATCACCCGCGAGGGCCGTTCCCAGATCGTGACGGTTCCGGGTCCTTTCATCCCGGCGGCCTGGGCCGTCGCCCGCGTGCCCTCCAGGAAGAGGGTGAGCACGGCGAGCACCACTCCCGACCACGGCGGAGCCCCGGCCATCACGACGATGCCCGCCAGGAAGATGTCCGACCACCGATCGGCCATCGTGTCGAGGACCCTGCCCCATTGCGTCGCCGCGCCGGTCTGGGCGGCGATGGCACCGTCCACCCCGTCGAGGACGGCGGCGAGAAGGATGACGACGGCCGCGACCGCGAACCAACCGCGTCCGGCGAAGGTGACCGCGAAGGCGATCGCGGTGACGGCGGCCCCGCAGACGGTGATCACGTTCGGTGTGATGCCCAGTCGTACGAGGGGTCGCGCGCAGGCGTTGCTGAGGAGCACCCACCGCTCGACCCAGAACGATTCGCGGGGATCGATTCCGCCGTGCAATTCCGACCACGCGTCGAGCACTGCGTCCCGTTGGGTCTGGCGGGTCGCTCGTCGACCCGGCCGATGATCCGGTTCAGTCGACACGGTCGTCTCCGAGGGCCCGGGCCGCCGCCTGTCCGACGGCCCAGCCGACGATCACCAGGATGTGGAGCACGTAGAGCCACAGTCCGGCGGCCACCACCCCGCCGATGACCCGGAGGCCGCCGTAGGGGATCCCGACGTCGATCGGCAGGGACAGGAACAGTAGGAACCCCTGCGAGAAGCCGGCGATGAACGACGCTGTGCTTAGTGCGGTCACCGCCGAGACGAGCAGGGACGGACCGCCGGGCGTGACCTTCCAGTAGACCCAGGTCAGCGGGATGGTCAGGGTGAGCCAGACGGTGAGGAACTCGATCACCACGCGGGTCGCGAGATCGCCGAGGCCGCCGGTGCCCCCGCCGTCGGGGGCGAGTGTGGTGATCGCCGATCCCACCGCGACCGCGACCGCGGTCAGGGGCGGCACGAAGACGAACAACACCAGTATCGAGAGGCGGGAGCGCCAGCCGGTGAAGCGATCCTTCTCCGGATGCATCGTCAGGCAGGCGCGTCGGAGCCCTTCCCCGTAGAACGACGCGGGGAAGAGCAGGACGAGCGCGCCCCAGCCGGTGAGGGCGATGCCGATGGACACCGCCTCGCCGAACACGTCTCGGCCACCCATCTCCGGTGGGATCAGGACCGCCAGCTCCCGCCAGGTCGACTCCGCTGCCGCATCCCCGCGCAACCACGTCGTCGACCAGATCGCGAGCAGCACCCACGGGACCACGGCGATCGCGGCGTAATAGGTCAGGGTCGCCGCGGCGGCGGCGAGGTCGCCGCGGGCGAGGACGTCCTTGGTACCGGACGCCACCCGACGTACCGCGGACAGCACCGTCCCCGGCGCGGAACGCGTCTGTGGGGCGGCGGAACTGAGGATCACGATGTCCGGTGTACCCGAAATTCATCACGACTAGGCCCGTCACGGGCGGGAGTGACCGACGACGCTCCGTCAGATCGAGGCGAAGAGTGCGACCGCCACCCCGATCATGATCACCGCGACGACGGCGTCGAGGATCTTCCACGCCCGCGGGCTGGCGAAGAAGTGCGACAGGCGCCGAGCACCTCCCCCGAGCGCGGTGAACCACAGGATGCTGGCCAGACAGGCGCCGACGGCGAAGGCCCACTTGCCGTTTCCGTGTCCGTTGGCGATCGCGCCCATGGTCAGGACGGTGTCGAGGTAGACGTGCGGGTTGAGCCAGGTGAGCGCCAGCGCCGTGCCCACCGCGACCCACCGGCCGGCCGATTCCGCCTCCTCGGCGTTGGCGGCGATGGCCTCGTTGCTGCGCAGGCAGCGCTTCGCGGCGAGTAGTCCGAGCACCAGGACATAGAGGCCGCCGACGAGTTTGGCGACGGTGATCACCTGCGGATGCGCCGCGACGATCGCACCGAGCCCGGCCACTCCCGCGACGATCAGCACAACGTCGGAGATCGCACACACCGCCACGATCGCCCCCGTGTGCCGTCGCGTGACGCCCTGCCGGAGGACGAAGACGTTCTGCGGACCGATCGCGACGATCAGGCCCGCGCCGGTGAGCAGGCCGGCGATCGCGGGGAGGAGGTAACTGGACACCCGGTGAACGCTATGGTCCGATCAGGAATCAGTACAGCGAATGTTTCTGACGAATCATTAGCTGTTCTTCATCTACCGTGGTCGCATGGACATCAGCCAGGAGGGTCTGCGCACGCTGGCCGCGGTCCTTCGCGAAGGCACCTTCGACGCCGCGGCCGCCTCACTGCACATCACGCCGTCGGCGGTGAGCCAGCGGATCAAGGCGTTGGAGTCGGCGGTCGGGCGGGTGGTGCTGCGCCGGACCAAACCGGCGTCGGCGACGCCGGACGGCGAGGTGCTGGTCCGCCTGGCCAGGCAGTGGGAGTTGCTGCTCGCCGAGACACGCGCAGAGTTCGTCGGCGAACCCGATGACGAGGACACACCGATCACCTCCCGGCCCCGTGTGCATCTGCCGATCGCGACGAACGCGGACTCGCTCGCGACGTGGCTGCTCCCTGTACTCGCCCGGTTCCACCGTGAGCACGCGGTCGCCGTCGAGGTCTTCCGCGACGACGAGACCCGTAGCAGCGCCCTGCTGAAGTCGGGTGACGCACTCGCCGCGGTGACGTCGGAACCCATCGCCATCCGGGGTTGCACCCTGCAGTCGCTCGGCAGCATGCGGTATCTGCCGGTCGCGACACCGGAGTTCATCGAGACCTGGCTACCGGACGGGCTCGACGCCGACGCACTGGCGAGGGCTCCGATGGTCCAGTTCGACCGCAACGACCACATCCAGCTGGACATGGTCGCGGCCCTGGGCGGGCGCGCCGTCGACCCACCGGCGGCCTACATCCCGGCCTCCACCGAGTACCACCGCGCGGTGTCGCTCGGAATCGGTTGGGGCGCGGTGCCCGTCGTCCAGATCCGGGAGGCACTCGACGACGGCCGGGTGCGGTTGATCGCCGATCATCACCTCGACGTCCCGCTGTACTGGCAGTACTGGAAGCTCAGTTCGCCTCAGCTGCAACATCTCACGGACCTGGTGGTCGACGGGGCCGCGGAGGTGCTCCGCTGACCGTGCCGGCGGGTCAGTCGTTCACCGACACCAGCGTCGGCGGCGTCTCGTCGACGAGCGGGTTCTCGATCTCGTCGCGCCACATGCGGGCCGCGAGGTAGAACGCCCACGCGATGGGGACCGGCAGGAGACCGGCCAGGACGAACGTGGCGGTCAGCCCGATCGCCGACGAGACCGGGGCGGCGATCGCCATCGACACCGGCATCAGTGCGACCGACACGAAGAAGTCGAGGCTCGCGATCCGGCCGAGCAGTGCCGGCGGGACGCGGCGTTGCAGCAGCGTTCCCCACAGCACCATCGGGCCGTCGAACATCACGCCCATGCCGACACCGGCGGCGACGAACATCCAGGTCGCGTCGGCGACACCCATCAGGACGAGTGGCACGCTCGAGAACGACCAGATGCCGAACATGACGGTCAGATACCGCCGCGGCATCGGCAGGGATGCGAACACCAGGGATGTCGCGGCCGCGCCCACGCCGAATCCGGCGAGCACCCACGCGTGCTGGGAGGCACCACCGTCGATGCGCTCACGCAACGCGAAGGGCACGAGCACCTCGATCGGGCCCATCGTCGCCAGGACCAGGACGCAGGCGAAGAACAGCGTTCCCCACAGCCACGGGGTACGGATCATGTAGACGAAACCCTCGACGAGGTCGACGACGACACCGATGCGGGCGCTCGTGCGTGCGATCTCCGCCTCGGACGTCTCCGGTTCGCCGAGGCGCCGTGACGTCACCGGGGCCATGACCAGGTAGCACGCCCCCGAGGCGATGGACGCGATGGCGGCCAGCACGACCGCCTGGCCCGGCGCGGTGGCGCCGATGACCGCACCGGCGACCATCGGACCGACGGCCTGGAACACCACCGGACGGAAGAAGCCCTCGATGCCGTTCGCCGCCTGCAGCTCCGACGCGGAGACCACACCGGGCAGCAACGCCGAGTACGCCGGGTAGTACATGCCCATCGTGACGCCGGCGAGCAGCGAGGCCACCACGACCATCCAGAGGTCGAGGACCCCGAACACCGAGGCCGCACCCACCGCACCGAAGGCCGCCATCTTGGTGACCTCGAGACCGATCATGATGTGGCGCTGCGAGATCCGGTCGGCGAGTACACCGCCCACGAGGGTGGACACGAGCATCCCGACCGCCGCCGTCCCCGTCGCCAGGGAGACCTGACCCGGTCCACCGCCGAGCGCGATGACCTGCCAGATCACCGAGACCGTCCAGATCCCGTCGCCGAACATCGCCAGGATCAGACCCGACGCCAACAGCCGATACTGCCGTCGCGCCAGGGGCTTCAGGGCGCGCGGCAAACGGGTGTCGACGATGGTGCTCACCTCTCGAGCTTGCCGGACGCCGCCGGTCTCAGGCCAGCGAATTTCGGCGGGAGAGCACGATCAGCTGGCCTTGCGGGAGGCCTTCTTGGCCGGTGCCTTCTTCGTGGTGCTCTTGCCGGAATCGGAACTCGAGCCACTCTTCGGCGCGGTCTTCTTGGCGGTCGTCTTCTTCGCTGCGGTCTTCTTCGCGGGCGCCTTCTTGGCCGCCTTCTTCGCCGGGGCCTTCTTCGCGGTGGACTTCTCCTCGTCCGACGCGTCGTCGGAGGAGCCACGATCCTTCACCGAGGCACGCAGGGCGGCAAGCAGATCGGCGACCTCGGAGTCCTCGTCCTCGGACTTCTCCTCGTCCGACTCCGGGAACGCCTCACTGCCCTCGGCCTTCGCCTCGATCAGTTTGGACAGTTCCTCCTGGTACCGGTCCTCGAACTCGGACGGGTCGTAGTCGGACGCCATCGACTCGATCAGCGAGGCCGCCATCTTCAGTTCCTGATCGCGGATCTCGGTGTCCTCGTCGAGGAAGCCGAAGTCGGGCTTGCGGACCTCATCCGGCCACAGCAGGGTCTGCAGCGTCATCACGCCGTCGACGACGCGCAGCGCCGCCACCCGCGTCCGATTGCGCAGGGTGAACGTCGCGATGGCCAGGCGGTCGGTCTCCTCGAGCGCTTTTGCCAGCAACACGTAGGCCTTGGGCGACTTCGACGACGGTTCCAGGTAATACGGCTTGTCGAAGTAGATCGGGTCGACCTGTTCGGCCGGCACGAACTCGAGGATCGAGATCTCCGGGCTCTTCTGGACGGGCAGCGTGGCCAGGTCGTCCTTCGTCAGGATCACCGTCTCGCCCGATTCCGACTCATAGGCGTTGGCGATGTCGGAGTAGTCGACCTCGGTGTCGGTCCCCTCGCGCACACGGCGGTAACGGATACGGGTGCCGTCGGAGGAGTCGACCTGATACGACTTCCGGTCGTGACTCTCCGTCGCGGAATAGACCTTGACCGGTACGTTCACCAGGCCAAAGCTGAGATCGCCCTTCCAGATCGAGCGCATGGGGAACATTGTGCCAGGCAATCGCACGCCACGTCGTCAACCGGGCTCAACACGGCCGGGCCGACATCCCCGCGTCGATCAACCCGCCTCCGGGCCTCGGGTGTGGACAATGGGGGGATGGCAGGCGGAGAGAACCTGGAGGTCGACGGCCGCCGGATCTCGATCACCAATCTCTCCAAGGTGCTCTATCCGGCGACCGGGACCCGGAAATACGACGTCATCGACTATTACTCGCGCATCGCCGACGTCATGCTGCCGCATCTGCGGGATCGGATCGTCACCCGCAAACGGTGGCCCAACGGTGTCGAGTCGACGCCGTTCTTCGAGAAGGACATGCCCGACAGCGCACCCGACTGGGTTCGCCGGTACGGAATCCAGCACAGCGAGCGGGTCATCGACTACGCGCTGGCCGAGGACCGCGCCACTCTCGTGTGGCTGGCCCAGATGGCGGCACTGGAGATCCACGTCCCGCAATGGCGACTACCGATCGGCCCCGACGGCGAGCGCATGGCCAACCGCATCGTCTTCGATCTCGACCCCGGCCCGAATGTCCCCCTCCACGAGACCGCGGGCGTGGCGGTGGAGATCCGTAACTGGCTGGGCGGCACCACCACCTACCCGGTGACCAGCGGCGGCAAGGGCATCCACATCTACGCCCGACTGCCCAAACCGGTGAGCTCCGAGGCCGCACGGAAGGTCGCCCGCGAGGTGGCCAACGAGTTCGCCCGGCAGAACAGCGATTTCATCACGGCCAACATGTCCAAGAAGATCCGCGACGACAAGGTCTTCATCGACTGGAGCCAGAACAACGCCTCCAAGACCACGCTGTCGCCGTACTCGTTACGCGGGCGCGAGCAGCCGTGGGTCGCCGCGCCCCGCACCTGGGACGAGATCGAGGACCCGAAGATCGCCCAGTTGCTCTACACCGAGGTTCTCGACCGCGTCGCCGACGTCGGCGATCTCCTGGAGGGTCTCGACGCCCCGTACGACGACGAGCCGGAACCCGACGCCGGCGAATCCGACACCGAAGACAGAGACGAGGACCTCGTCGATCCGGACACCTTGCGGGAGAGCCTCACCTCCGGCGACGGTCCCGCGCCCGACGAGCGCCCCACCGAGGAGTCGCAGCCGGGTCAGATCATCAACCTCCGTGAGTACCGTCGTAAACGGGACGAGTCCAAGACCCCGGAGCCGTTCGGCGACGAGAACCACCGGCAGCGCCTCCGTGAGACCGACGACGAGTCCGACGCCGAAGCCGAAACCGGCCCGCGCGAACCGATCTTCGTCATCCAGGAACACCACGCCCGGCGCCTGCACTACGACTTCCGCCTCGAACACGACGGGGTGCTGGTCTCGTGGGCCGTCCCGAAGAACCTGCCCACCGATCCGGACCAGAACCGGCTCGCGGTCCAGACCGAGGACCATCCGATGGACTACGCCGACTTCGAGGGCGACATCCCGGCCGGCGAGTACGGCGGCGGGCACGTATCCATCTGGGACAAGGGCACTTTCGAGCTCGAGAAATGGCGGGACAAAGAGGTCATCGTCCGCCTGCACGGCGAGAAGGTCCAGGGTCGTTACGCGCTGATCCACACCGGCGACAAGAACTGGCTCGCCCACCTGATGACCGACGAGCCGCGCCCCATCGTCCCCGACAGTCTCAGCGATCCGCGGCCGATGCTCGCGACCGACGACCCGATCGACAAGCTCAACGAACGGGATTGGGCGTTCGAGGGCAAGTGGGACGGTTATCGGCTCCTGGTCCGGTCGATCGGTGGCGAGTTCCGGCTCACGTCCCGGTCGGGGATCGACATGACGAAGGACTTCCCCGAATTCGCCGGCATTGCCGACGATCTCGGGTTGATGGACGTCGTCCTCGACGGCGAGGCGGTGGCCATCGACTCGACCGGCCGGACGAACTTCACGCTGTTCACGTCACGGAAGCACACCGAGGAGCCGTACACGCTCAAACTCCACCTGTTCGACATCCTCTACCTCAACGGGACGTCGTTGCTGCGTAAACCGTGGTCTGTACGACGCGAACTGCTCGAGGAACTCGCAACGGCGTTCCGCCGGTCGCCGTATGTCGATGTGCCGCCACTGCTTCCGACGCCGGCGAGTGCGGCGATCGAGTACAGCCGCGAACACAATCTGGAAGGCGTCGTCGCCAAGCGACGCGACTCGGTGTACCAGCAGGGTCGACGCTCCACCAAGTGGCTGAAACACAAGAACTGGAGCGACATCGAGGTGGTGGTCGGCGGCTACCGGCCCGGACGCGGCAACCGGTCGCACACCATCGGGTCGCTGCTCCTCGGACTGCCCGAGGAGACCGGACTCCGCTACGTCGGGCGCGTCGGCACCGGATTCACCGATGCGCAGTTGCGGGCGCTCGCCGAGGAACTCGAGCCATTGGAGATCTCGCGGTCGCCGTTCCTCGACAAGCTCGACCGCCCCATCGCGTCGAGCGCGGTCTGGGTGCTGCCCAAGATCGTCGGCGAGGTGCGCTTCATGGACTGGACCACCGCGGGCCACCTTCGACACCCGAGCTGGCGCGGCATCCGCCGGGACAAACTCCCCGGAGATCTCTGATGACGGACCCCGTGCCCCCGCAGTCGGACAAACTCGACCGCTCCGTGATCGTGACCGGTCTCGTGATCGTCTCGGGCATGATCATGGTGGTTCTCGACACCACCATCGTCAATGTCGCCCTGGAGTCGTTGAGCACCGAACTCGACGCCTCGTTGTCGACGACGCAATGGGTGGTCACCGGGTATCTCCTCGCAGTCGCGCTGGTCATCCCGCTCACCGGCTGGGCGATGGACCGATTCGGCCCCAAGCCGACGTGGATCACGGCGGTGACGCTGTTCGTGTTGGGGTCTGCCCTCTGTGCGGCGGCGTGGTCGATCGAGACCCTGATCGTCTTCCGCATCCTGCAGGGTCTCGGCGGCGGCATGCTCCTGCCGGCGGGGCAGGCCATCATCACCCGCGCCGCCGGCCCCGACCGACTCGGGCGGGCGATGGCCATCCTCGGCGTCCCCATGCTCCTCGGCCCCGTCCTGGGACCGGTGATCGGCGGTCTGCTCGTCGAGTACACGAGCTGGCACTGGATCTTCCTGGTGAACGTGCCGGTCGGCCTCGTCGCGGTCGCCCTCGCAGTGTGGAAACTGCCGTTCGGCGACAAGGCCCCCGACCGTGACCGCCTCGACCTCCTCGGCCTCGCCGTGCTCTCCGGCAGCCTGGTATCCCTGCTCTACGGTCTGTCGCGCGCGAGCTCCCATGGCGGCTTCGGCGAACTCGATGTGCTCGCCTGGCTCATCATCGGTGCCGTGGGCCTGGGGCTCTACACGTGGCACAGCCTGCGCAAGGGCAAGGACTCGATCGTCGACGTCCGACTCCTGACAAACAGGGTGTTCGCCGCAGGCACCGTCTCGGTCTTCCTGGTCGCGATCGGACTCTTCGGCGGCATGCTGCTCCTCCCGCTCTACTACCAGACCGTGCGCGGCGAAGGTGCGCTGAATGCGGGCCTGTTGCTCGCCCCGCAGGGACTCGGCGCGATCGTGGCGATGGTGATCGGCGGCCGGATCACCGACCGCATCGGCGCCGGCTATGTGGTGCCCGTCGGCGTCGTGCTGGCGATGATCGGTACCTATCCCTTCACCCACGTCGGGGTCGACAGTTCCTATTTGTGGCTGAGCGTCGCCCTGTTCGTCCGCGGGATGGGCCTCGGCTCGGTGATGATGCCGACGATCTCGGCCGCCTACAGCGATCTGAGCAAGGAGGTCGTGACCCGCGCGGCCCCCACCCTCTCGGCGATCCAGCAGGTCGGCGCGTCGCTGGGTAGCGCGCTTCTGGTCACGGCGTTGACCCAGCGCCTCACCCACGAGTCGAACACCCACGGGCTCCCGGCCTCGGGCGGCGGCACCGATCAGATCGGCGCGGTCCCACCGGAAGCGATGCCCGTCATCGGTCCACTGATGGCGGACGCCTTCGGCTATGCCTTCTGGGTGGCGTTCGCCCTGACGGCGGTGATCTTCGTCCCCGCGATGTTCCTGCCGCGACATCGATCCCGGGGCACCGAGACGGCACCGGCGCCACCGGCCGGGATCTGACGGCGTCGACGGACACCCCGAACCAGCAGCCCACAGGAGGAGTCACCCATGACACCCGACGTATCCGGCGAGACGATCACGGTCCCCGCGGCCTACGGCGACACCGAGATGTACGTGACCCGTCCGGCCGGGTCCGACGACACGCCGCTGCCCGGCATCCTGTTCGTCACCGATGTGATCGGTCTCCGCCCGCGAACCCGCGCGATGGCCGACCGGATCGCGTCGTGGGGATACGTCGTCGCGGTACCGCATCTCTTCTACCGCTTCGGCACCGCCGAGGAGTGGGCGCCGGCCGACGACCTGCTGTTGCCCGAGGCCCGTGGCGCGTTCTTCAAGGCGGCGATGCCGCGGGCATCGACCCTCACCTCCGACGTCGCACGCGCCGACCTCATCGCCTACCTCGACGCCCTGCGCTCGGTGCCCGGTGTCTCCGCCGGCCCGATCGGCGTCACCGGGTACTGCATGGGTGGGCGGCTGGCCCTCAACCTGGCGGCGGCGCGTCCCGCCGATGTGGCCGCCGTCGGCATCTTCCACACCGGCAACCTGGTCACCGACACCCCGGACAGCCCTCACCTGCACCTCGTCGACATCGAGGCGTTCGTGCTGGCGATCCACGCCGACAAGGACCGCTCACTCCCCCACACCGCGGTCGCACAGTTCGAGCATGCACTCATCTCGAGTGGCGTCACACATTCGGCGACCGTCTATCCGGATGCCGCTCACGGTTACACGATGTCGGACATCGCCGCGTACCACCACGAGGCCGCCGAGCACCATTTCGCCGAACTCGAGGGACTGTTCCGACGAACCCTGACGGCGTGAGCCCCGGCCAGGGCCGGGGCCAGTGCGCCAGAGGACTTACCGCTCGGTAGGACGACTGAGCCACACCATCGCGAGGGGAGTGTGTTTCGACTCGCGGCGCCACCGTGGTGCGCGAACAGGCGGTTCCTGGGACTAGCCTCGTGGGAGTCAGTGACCGTGACAGGAGCTCTTCGTGTTCGTTGTCGCCCACATCAGCGACCTTCATTTCAACGGGACGCGGTTCAATCGCAGCCGCATCCAGTCGACGCTGAGTTACATCAACGCACGCGCCGCCGGAATCGACGTCCTGCTGGTCACCGGAGACCTGGCCGATGAGGGCGTGCCGAGCGAATACCGGGAGGCCTACGGCGTTCTCGACAGCCCCCTGCCGATGCTCATCACCGCCGGTAACCACGACGTCCGGGAACCGTTCAGCGCCACCCTGCTCGGTGCCGAGACGTCCGGACCGATCAACCATGCCCGACGCGTCGGCGACGTCCTGTTCCTGATGTGCGACAGCTCCGTCCCCGGTCGCAACGACGGTTACATCGACGACCAGACGATCTCCTGGATGTCGGCTCAGCTCGAGGCCGAGGACCCGCAGACACCCGTCTTCATCGCCTTTCATCACCCGCCGGTCGAGCTGCACATGCCGTTCATGGACTCGATCCGGCAGACCGGCGAGGAGCGCCTGGTCCCGCTCGTCGAACGCCACCCGAACATCGTCGCGTTCCTGTGCGGACATGCCCACACACCCGCCGTCACCCGATTCGCCGACCGCCCGCTGTGCGTCGCGCCGGGAGTCGCCTCGACACTGAATCTGCCGTTCGAGGGCACCGAGATCGTCAACCGCGGACAACCGCCCGGCATCGCCTTCCACATCTACGACAAGGGACGCCTCGTCACCCACTACCGCTCGGTGATGTTCTGACCGAACTCCGTTCGGGGGATGTGCGCTGAGGGGTCAGCCCTCGGTACCCGAACCGATCGCCGACGATCCGGCGTCGAGCAGCTGTTTGAGGACCTGTCCGCCGAGGTCGGTGAGCAGACCGGGTCCGGGATCGGGGAGGTTCTGCGGGAGCACACCCGGCTGGTGGGTCGCCGGGATCCGGGCGGCGCGCGTGGCCTCGAGCCGGATCCCCCGCGTCTGATCCTTGGTCAGCGGAGTGAGGTACTTGCTGAGATCGGTGGCGGTGGTGAGGGTTCCGACGACCCGCAGCCCGGTCGCGCCGAAGTCCGCCGCCCCGCGCCGGATGTGACTGGGCGAGGTCACCAGGATGATGTCGCGGATACCTTTCGCACGCAGGATCTCCGAGGTGTTCTGCGCGTTGGCCACGGTGGACCCCGACTTGTCCTCGGTCAGGATGCGGCCGCTGTCCACCCCGTTCTCGACCAGCCAATTCTTCATCGCGGCAGCCTCGGTGATCCCGTTCTTGGGGACCCCGCCGGTCACGACGATCGGTGCGGCGGTGGTGATCTCGGACTGCGCCTTGCCCGCCGTCACCCGATTCACCAACTCCGGGGCCATCTTCCCGTTCGCGTTCAACCCGAATCCCAGGACGACGATTGCGACCCGCCCGGACACCGGTTTGGGCGTGGTGTCGGGCACGATCTGCGCGGCGGTGGCCACTCCGGAGATGACGTTGCGGGCCGTGGTGGCGAGGAGAGGGTTCAGCACCCGCAGGCGACCGAGCGCGGCATTGCTGACGGACGCCTCTTCCATCTGATCGGCCCAGATCGCCTGCAGTGCCAGCGCATCGGTGTCTGCGGGGGCCAGGGTCAGCGCCTTCTGCAACGCGGCCAGGCCGCCGGCGACGTCCCCGTTCGCGAACTTCGACTGGGCCTCGTTGTACAGCCCGGCCGGGTCGACGGCGTCCGCCACCGTCACGACGCTCGCACCGTCGGCGGGGAGAGACCCGACGGTCACACCGCCGAGCGCGGCGACCGCCATGGTCGCGGCCGCAGCCATGCGGAAACGCTTAACTCTGGTCACACCAGTCACTCGCGTAACAGTACGAGGTATCCGCAACGGCCCCGCACCCGTCCGATTCCAGATCGGTAACGGGCACGGGGCCGTCGAGGGGGAGCGCTTGCGCTGGTCAGCGCCGAAAACCGGCGACCTTCAACAGTTCCGGACGACGCAGGACCAGGCCGATCCACATCAGCACGCCGAGATAGACCGCGAACAGAACCGTGCTGAAGAGCGGTTCCTCGATCCGCATGTTCGCGGTGACCGCGCCGCCGAGGTAGGCGGTGATGCCGAGCGCGCCCAGCACCGCCGTCCGCGGGATCGCGTACACGGCAAGGCAGACGAGCAACACCACGCCCATGACGATGGCCTGGTCGGAGTCGAAGCCCAGCTTCTCGGTGCCGTCGATCACCGCCTGCGGGCGGGTCAGCTTCCCGACGACGTCGAAAGCGAGGAATGCGCCGACGAGGACGCTGATGACGATCCCGACGATGCGGCGCCGATTGCGGCTACCGGTGGTCTCGGACGGGTTCCGGGTGGTGATCTCGGTGGCCATGATGTTCTCCTTGGTGATCGAGCGGTGTGGTGGTCGTGCAGGGATAGACACCACTCGTCGGTAAAACTCATCGACCGTCGTGACGCACCCGGGTCAGACGGTCACCAGCTTGACCACCGGATACTCGCGGGTGGCCTTCTTCTGATACTTCGCATATCTGGGCTGTGCGCTCACGACGACATCCCATGCGGCCTTCCGTTCCGGACCCGTCAACACCACCGGCGCGACCGGGACCGGTTGTTCGCCATGCCGTTCCACGGCCACGGAGTCGGGATGCGCCGCGAGGTTCGCATACCAGTCCGGATTACCCTTTCCACCACCGGAAGCCACGACCAGCCAGCCGTCGTCGTGCGAGAACCAGCTGAGCGGCGTCTCCCGCTGTTGGCCGGACTTGCGTCCCTTGGTGCGCAAGATGACCATGTCCATCCCCCACATGGTCCCGCTCTTGGTGCGAATCCGTTTGACGGTGCGCTCGTTCACCTTCCGCTGATACCACTGCCAGATCGACATGATCCTCCTTCGATTCGCTCCCGATACCGTCGTGCTCGACGCTATCCGGCACGACCCGGGGGAGCTTCTCGATTCCTGCTCGATCACGCCGCTCGCCGGCTCGCGGGGGCCGACGCCGGGCAACTACTCCGCGAGGGCGTCGAGCAGCGGGCGGACCCGGAAGTCCACCATCTCCCTCATCACCAGAGCGGTCGTGGTGCGCTTGACACCCTTGATGTCGAGGATGTCCCCGGCGATGCGGTACAGATCGTCCGCGTCCTTCGCAGCGACGTGCACCAGCAGATCGGCGACCCCGGTGAGACCGTGGACCTGCAGGACCTCCGGTATCGCCTCGAGCGCCGCACCGACCCGATCCAGCTTGCGCTGGGTGACATTGGTGAGCACGTAGGCCTGCAGCGGATACCCGAGGATCGCCGGATCGACGCGGCGCTCGAAGGAATGCAAGGCGCCGGCCGCATCGAGCTTGCTCAGTCGGGCCTGAACGGTGTTGCGGGACAGCCCGGCCCGCTCGGCCACCGCCATCACCGTGGCCCGGGGGTCGTCGGCGAGGACCGTCAGGATCTTGGCGTCGATCCGATCGGCCCGATGTTCGCTTGGCAAGATGCCAACCTCCGTTCCTCGCACCTCCCGCAAAGGTGCGCATATTGCTCAGTCTCGACGACAAGTATTGCGCAATCAGACTGGCATTGCTGGACTGTGAGCACACCTTCTCGTAGAACCGGCCAGCCCCGACGGAACACGACCCCGTAGGCGACCCGGATTTCGCCCTGCCGGCCGCGACCGATCCGTCGCCGCCGAGGGGGCGTCGGTCAAACCTCCACATCCGCACGCCGTGCCGCGGTTCGCGTGGGTGGTGTTCGAAAGTGAGTTCCCGTGCCCCAGTCCGCATTTCTCGATACCGTCGCCGCACCGCCGTCACTCGGCGACGCGGTGACGCCCGAACAAGCCGCGCTCGAGTCGATCCAACAACGTGTGCTCTGGCTGTCGACCTCGATGATCCACCACGCCAACCGGGTTCGGCCGAATCCCAGCGGATTGAAGGTCGGCGGACACCAGGCGTCGTGCGCGTCGATGGTCTCGATCATGACCTCGCTGTGGTTCGAACACCTGCGCCCCGGTGACCGCGTGTCGGTGAAACCCCATGCGTCGCCGGTGCTCCACAGCATCAACTACCTGCTCGGCGAGCTCGACGAGAAGTACCTGACCACGCTCCGCGAGTTCGGCGGCCTCCAGTCCTACCCCAGCCGCGCCAAGGACCCGGACACCGTCGACTACTCCACCGGCTCGGTCGGCATCGGCGCGACCGCCCCGATCTGGGGCGCCATGGCACGACGCTACGTCGACACCCACGTCGGCGACACCGGCCGCGGCCGGCAGTACTCGCTCGTCGGCGACGCCGAACTCGACGAGGGCGCCGTCTGGGAGGCCATCCTCGATCCGGGGATCGCCGATCTCGGCGAGGTGGTGTGGATCGTCGACCTGAACCGCCAGTCATTGGACCGCGTCGTGCCGAACATCGCCGCCCGTCGCCTGGAGAAGATGTTCGAAGCGGCCGGTTGGCAGGTCATCCCCGTGCGGTTCGGTCAGCTGCTCGAATCCCTCTTCGCCCGCCCCGGTGGCGACGCATTGCGGACCCGCATTCTGCAGATGCCGAACCCTGAATATCAGCGACTGCTCCGCTGCACTGCGGACGAGGTCCGTGACCGTCTGCCCGGCACGGGTTCCGAGAGCGCGAAGATCGCCGAACTCGTCGCCGCACTGGACGACGCGACCCTTCTGGCGGCGGTCCGTAACCTCGGCGGTCACGACCTGCAGGCACTGTCGCAGGCGTACCGGCAGATCGACGACACCCGACCGACGGTGATCATCGCCTACACCATCAAGGGTTACGGGCTGCCCACGCAGGGTCACCCCCAGAACCATTCGGCGCTGCTGACCGTCGAGGAGTACCGGCAACTGGCGGCGACGCTCGGGACGGACCCGGAACAACCGTGGGGTCGGTTCGCCGACGACGACCCGGCAGGCCGGCTGTGTGCCGCTGCGGCGCAACGCCTACAGCGGGAACCGGTGCCTTCGTTGCCCGAGGTGGAGATCCCGGCCGACTTCGGTCGCACCCCGAAGGGCACCAGTACAACCCAAGCCGCGCTCGGTCGGTCGCTGCTCGACCTGACCCGCCAATCGCCGGATGCGGCGAAGCGTGTGGTCACCGTCAGCCCGGACGTCAGCTCGACCACGAATCTCGGCGGCTGGGTGAACAAGGTCGGCGTCTGGTCGCCCACCGAGCGGCACAACTGGTTCGCCGACGATCCCGAGACGATCATGCACTGGAACGAGCGGCCCACCGGGCAGCACATGGAACTCGGTATCGCCGAGACCAACCTGGTCGGTCTGATCGGCGAACTCGGTGCCACCTGGAGCCGCTGGGGGCAGCCGCTGTTGCCGATCGGTGTGCTCTACGACCCCTTCGTCGAACGCGCCTTGGAACCGTGGTCGTACGGCATCTACGCCGGCGGCCAGTCGATCCTGGTCGGCACCCCCTCCGGGGTCACGCTCGCGGCCGAAGGCGGCGCGCACCAATCGATCAAGACGCCGTCGATCGGTCTCGAGCAACCGGGTTGTGTCAGTTACGAACCGGCGTTCGGGATCGACGTCGAGTGGACCCTGCTGGCTTCTCTGTCCCGCCTCGGCCGCCCCGACGGCACCTCGGCGTATCTACGGCTGTCGACCCGTCCGGTCGATCAGTCCCTCGCCGCGGTGCCGACCGACCCGGCCGCGCGCGAACGCCGCCGCCGCCAGGTCGTCGCCGGCGGTTACCCACTTCGACGGAGTGAGAACGCACAGGTGACGGTTGTGGCGATGGGGGCCCTGGTCCCGGAAGCACTGGCCGCCGCAGATCGTCTGCAGCAGCAGGGGATCGACGCCGATGTCCTCTGCATCACCAGCCCCGGGCTCCTGTTCGAGGCCTGGCAGGCGCGTCAGGGGCGGGGCAGCGGTGAGAGCTGGATTCTCGATCAGCTCTTCCCGGGCGACCGTGCCACCCCGATGGTCACGGTCCTCGACGGGCATCCGCACACACTGGCATTCCTGGCCGGTATCAACCGGGTGCACAGCACCAATCTCGGTGTCTCCCGGTTCGGTCAGGTCGGCTCCCTCGACGACGTCTACCGACATCACGGCATCGACACCGACAGCATCGTCTCCGCCGCCCTCGACATCCTGCCCTGATCGAACGACAAGACCCCCGGTACCCGCATGCACGGGACCGGGGGTCTTCTCGTCGAAACCGGAAGCGCTACAGCGCTTTGAGTTCCTCGATGACGCTGTCGACACTCTTCTTCGCGTCACCGAACAGCATCGAGGTGCCGTCGGCGAAGAACAGCGGGTTCTCGATACCGGCATAACCCGAACTCATCGACCGCTTCAGCACGATCACCGACCGCGCCTCGTCGACGTTGAGGATCGGCATGCCGTGGATCGGGCTCGACGGGTCGTTGCGGGCGGCTGGGTTGGTGACGTCGTTGGCGCCGATCACGATCGCGACATCGGTACGGCCGAACTCGCCGTTGATGTCGTCCATCTCCTTCATCGCGTCGTATTCGACGTCGGCCTCGGCCAGCAGCACGTTCATGTGCCCCGGCATACGACCGGCCACCGGGTGGATGGCGTACTTGACCTCCACGCCCTTGGCCTCGAGCAGGCTCGCCATCTCCTTGACCGCATGCTGTGCCTGGGCCACGGCCAGACCGTAACCGGGCACCACGATCACCTGATTGGCGTAGGCCATCTGGATCGCGGCGTCGGCGGCGGAGGTGGCCTTGACCGTGCCGCCCTCGGCGCCGGGACCACCGGCGGCCGCGGCGTCGCCGCCACCGAACGAGCCGAACACGATCGCCGGGATCGACCGGTTCATCGCCTTGGCCATCAGGTTGGTCAGGATCGAACCCGACGCGCCGACGATCATGCCGGCCACGATCAGCGCCGTGTTGTCCAGCGCGATACCCGCCGCGGCGGCCGACAGACCGGTCATCGCGTTGAGCAGCGAGATCACCACGGGCATGTCCGCACCGCCGATGGGGAACACCACGAACAGACCCATCACGCCGGCGGCGAGCAGCAGCCCGACCATCCACCACACGCTCGCCCCGCCACCGTCGGTGGCCTGCACGCCGAGGTAGATCGCCAGACCCAACGCGACCAGCAGCAGCACGATGTTGGCGGCTTGGAACAGCTTCGCGTTCGCCACGAAGGTCTTCTCCAGACCCTTGGGCATGATCTCCTGCAGCTTCGCGAACGCGACCAGCGATCCCCAGAACGAGATCGAACCGATGATCGCCGCGATCAGCGAACCCACCACCAGCGGCGAGGCCGGTTCGGTGTTGTGGAAGACCGAGAACCCGGAGGTCTCGATGAACTCCGACCACGCGATCAGCGCAACCGTGCCGCCGCCGACACCGTTGAACAGTGCCACCAGCTGCGGCATGGCCGTCATCTTGGTCTTCAGCGCCGGCGGGATACCCAGCACCACACCGAGAACCAGACCGATCACGATCAGGATCCAGTTGATCGTCGGCACGCCGACCGTCGAATGACCATCCTCGCCGACCGCGCCCGCGTTGTAGATGTAGAGCAGCGTCGCCGCCACCGCCAAACCCATACCGGTCGCGGCGATCCAGTTGCCGCGCACCGCGGTCTTCGGGCCGGTCAGACCCATCAGGCCGTAGATGAAGAGCGAGAAGGACACGATGTAGAGCGCCATGACCAGGTATGACAGGCCTTCGCTCGGGGTGTGCGCGCCTGCGGCGAGCACCAATTGCGAGCCGATCACTTGGCGGCCTCCTTCTTACCCTTGAACATGCCCAGCATCCGGTCGGTGACCGCGAAGCCACCGATCACGTTGAGCGTGCCGAACACCAGCGCGACGAACGCGATGATCCGCACGCCCCACCCGGCATCGGCAGGGAGCTTGCCCAGCACCACCAGCGCACCGAGCACGACGATGCCGTGAATGGCGTTCGTGCCCGACATCAATGGGGTGTGAAGGGTGTTGGGAACCTTCGAGATGACCGCGAAACCCACGAACCCGGCCAACACCAGGATCGCGAGATTCGCCAGAAGTCCGGAGTACATCAGGCCTTCACCTCCTGCTGACCGTCATTCGGCCCGCTCGCTTCGTTCCCGGCGCCGGGTTCACGGGTGACGCACGCGGCGGCGAGCACCTCGTCGTCGAAGTCCGGTGTGATCGCGCCGTTGTCGTCGAGCATCAGCTCGATCAGGGCGAGGAGGTTCTTCGAGTACAGCTCGCTGGCATGCTCGGGCATCGTCGCCGGCAGATTCAGCGGCGCGGTGATCGTCACGTCGTGCTTGACTACGGTCTCCCCGGGTTCGGTGAGCTCGCAGTTGCCGCCGGTCTCACCGGCCAGGTCCACCACGACGCTGCCCGGCTTCATGCCCTCGACGGCAGCCGCGGTCACGAGGCGCGGGGCCGGACGACCCGGGACCAGCGCGGTGGTGACCACCACGTCGAAGCCCTTGATCGCGTCCTCGAGTGCCTGTTGCTGCTGCGCGCGTTCTTCCTCGGTCAGCTCACGGGCGTACCCGCCCTCGCCGGCAGCGTCGATACCGAGATCGAGCCACTGCGCACCGACCGACCGGACCTGCTCGGCCACCTCGGGGCGCACGTCGTAACCGGTGGTCCGGCCGCCGAGGCGCTTGGCTGTGGCGAGCGCCTGCAGACCGGCCACACCGACACCGAGCACCAGCACCGTCGCCGGCTTCACCGTGCCCGCTGCCGTGGTGAGCATCGGGAAGAACCGCGTCGACAGATCCGCCGCCACGATCACCGACTTGTAGCCGGCCACGTTGGCCTGCGAACTCAACGCATCCATCACCTGTGCGCGGGAGATACGCGGGATCGCCTCCACCGCGTAGGCCTCCACGCCCGCTGCACGCAGGGCACCGATCTTGTTGTCGGCATTGCGCGGCGCCAGGAAACCGATCAGCTTCTGCCCGCTGCGAAGCTTGCCGATCTCGTCATCCGACGGAGGCGACACCCGCAACACCACATCGGCCGAATACGGATCGCCGATCGTGGCCCCGGCTTCGGTGTACGCCTCGTCGGGGATCAGGGCGCCGAGACCGGCCCCCGACTCCACCACGACGGGCACACCCTTGCCCACCAGCGAGGCGGCCACCTTCGGGACGAGCGCCACTCGGCGCTCTCCCGGGGCCGTCTCGCGCACGACACCCACTGTCATAACTCTCACCCTGTCTGGTGGCGACGTCTGTCGACGCCGCCTTGTTTTCGGCGCCTGTCGTCGGCGCACATGTGTAGAACGTCGTAACCTGCGTGCAAATCGTGCAGCTCTGCCATGTGTCGGCGGAGCGGACGACCTGACGCAGGTCACGAAGTGCGCGGGCTCCGACAGCGATGACTGTCACCCGGCTCACATATAGAGGTTGGAAGAAGATAACACGAGGTCTCAGCGCAATCTCAGCGGAGTCGGATACCTCACTCCACCCTTGACAAGTCGATTCATCATGATCTTTCGGGATACTCGCCGGTAGCTCGAATCCGTTGGAACAGATCAGGTAACGGTGTATCTACGCTCGTCGAGCCCGGTCGCGCCGTCGGGTGCAGGAGACTGGTACCGCTCGACCTGCGGGCGCCCCTGTTTGTCGATCGCACGGCATGTGACCGTGTGGTCGCCTTTGTCCGCTTGCCACGTGAACTTCCACTGTCGCCAGGTGTCGTCGCTGTACTGGGTCGAGAGCTCCGCGGGCTGCCACGGCCCGTCGTCGATCCGGACCTCGACGCGCTCGACACCTATGTGCTGCGCCCATGCGGTTCCGGCGATGACGACCTCACCCGCGGGGTGCGAGGTACCCCGGGCCGGACGATCGATCCGTGAGGCCAGTTTGATGGGTCCGAGCGCCGACCATCCGCGGTCGGTCCAGTACGCCCGGGCCTCGGAGAACCTGGTGATCCCCCAGTCGACGACCCACTTGGTCGCCGACACGTACCCGTACAGACCGGGGACCACCTGCCGGACCGGGTATCCGTGTTCGATCGGTAACGGCCCACCGTTCATGCCGACCGCCAGCAGTGCATCGCGGCCGTCGGTGATGTCCGAAATCGGTGTGCCGCAGGTCCATCCGTCGACACTGGTGGACAACAGCATGTCGGCCCCGGGGCGTACGCCGGCAAGGTCGAGGACTTCTTGCATCGGCACGCCGAGCCACCGGGCGTTGCCGATCAGGTCTCCCCCGACGTCGTTGGACACGCACGCCAGCGTCACGAACCGTTCGGTCATGGGCATCGCCAGCAGGTCATCCCAGGTGAGGGTCACCTCCCTGTCGACCTCTCCGTGTATTCGCAGTCGCCATTCGACGGTGGTGAGCGTCGGGACCTGGAGCGCGGTGTCGATCCGGTAGAAGTCGTCGTTCCCGGTGATGAAAGGCGTTGCGCCGGAAAGGTTCAGCTCGGTTCCGGGCGGGATCGGCGGGGCCGGGTCGACGGGTTTCGGCAGCAGGATCCGCGCGCGGTCGGCCAACGTGCTCGCGGTGTCGGCGAGCATACGACGGCCGATGACGCCGATCGCGACGGCGGCCACCGCCACACCGCCTGCAGCGAGGACGAATCGCCGTGAAAGAGGCTGACGGTCAACATCTTCCGCGTCCCCGTCGACGAACCGCGGCGGCTCGTCGGCGAGCTGGGCCAGCAGCAGCCTCAGTACGACGACGCCCACGACTCCGGCGAGGATCGAAGGCAGCGCATAGGTCCACGACGCACCCGGCCGGTTCACCGCCGCCAGCACGCCGACTGCTGCGAAGACCGCGATGATCGCGGACCCGAGCGGTGGACGGCGCCGCTCGAGGTACCCGCAGGCGCCGGCGATCGCGGCGATGATGAAGCCCATCCCGACGAAGAGGGCGACCTTGTCGGCGATGCCGAAGGTCTGAATGGCCCATTCGCGGACCGCCTGGGGCGAGTGGTCGACCACCGACGAGCCGACCGCGAAGTACGGCGACGCGTCCGGCGACACCGGGACCGCGGCGATCTCCCCCGCGGCCAGCCCGGCACCCACCGCGACGAGTCCCGCCACCCAGGGAGCGGCGTCGTGTGCGCGGGGGTCCGACAAGATGGTCACACTTCTTGATACCGGAGTTCGCGCACATGGCGGCGGGTCCGCACCGGACGCCGACTGTTCATCCGACGATCGATCGGCTGACCTGCTGTTTCGGTCACGATCCGGCGACCTCCCGCTGAATGGTCACCAAGACTAGAACAGGTTCTAGTTTGTCCGCTAATCTGGCCGCATGGCTACCAGTACCGAGATCCCGGAGACCGTCGCCCTCGAATCGGTGACCGAATTCTCCGACGAGGTCGACGTCGTCGTGATCGGATTCGGCATCGCGGGCGGATGCGCCGCCGCGGAGGCCGCAGCGAACGGCGCGCGCGTCCTGCTCATCGAACGCGCCGCCGCGGCCGGCGGCACCACCTCCCTGTCGGGAGGCTTCTTCTATCTCGGTGGCGGCACCGCCGTCCAGAAGGCGACCGGCCAGGACGACTCGCCCGAGGAGATGGAGAAGTACCTGACCGCGGTGTCCATCGACCCCGAGGTCGACAAGATCCACGCGTACTGCGTCGACAGCGTGGACCACTTCAACTGGCTCGAGGGGCTGGGCTTCACCTTCGAGCGCAGCTTCTACCCGGAGAAGGCCGTCATCCAGCCCGGCACCGAAGGCCTGATGTTCACCGGCAACGAGAAGGTGTGGCCGTTCAAGGACCAGGCCGTCCCTGCTCCGCGCGGCCACAAGGTGCCGGTTCCCGGTGAGACCGGTGGCGCCTCCCTGGTGATCGACCTGCTCGTCAAGCGTCTCGGCGAACTCGGCGTCGAGGTCCGTTATGAGACCGGCGCACGGCAACTCGTCGTCGACTCCGACGGAACCGTCGCCGGCGTGACCTGGAAGAAGCCCGGCGAGGAAGGCGTCATCCGCGCCACCTCGGTGATCATCGCCGCGGGCGGCTTCG
This sequence comes from Gordonia sp. GN26, assembly GCF_054823965.1. Lineage (NCBI taxonomy): Bacteria > Bacillati > Actinomycetota > Actinomycetes > Mycobacteriales > Gordoniaceae > Gordonia > Gordonia sp. GN26. The sequence goes on from NZ_JSYC01000052.1 coordinate 29,238, forward strand.
TGATGAACCCCGAGATGGTCGCCGAGCACACGCCGCACCTCGCCGAGAAGCCGTTCGTCCTCGGCAACACCTACGACGACGGCCTCGGACTGCGCATGGGCCGATCGGTGGGCGCCGAACTCAAATACATGGACAAGGCGTTCATCACCGCGCCGATCTATCCGCCCGCCAGCATGGTCATGGGCGTCATCGTGAACAAGTTCGGCGAACGGTTCGTCACCGAGGACTCCTACCACGCCCGCACGTCGGGATTCATCATGGAGCAACCGGATTCGGCGGCGTTCCTCATCGTCGACGAGTCGCACATGAACCCCAAGCAGAACTACCTGATCCCGCTGATCGACGGCTGGGAGACGATCGAGGAGATGGAGCGCGATCTCGGCATCCCCGAGGGCAAGCTGCAGGCGACCATGGCCCGGTACAACGAGAACGCCGCGAAGAAGGAAGATCCCGACTTCCACAAGGCGGCCGAGTTCCTCGAACCTCAGGACAAGGGTCCGTGGGCTGCCTACGACCTCTCGCTCGGCAAGGCGATGTACGCCGGCTTCACGATGGGCGGCATGGCCACCTCGCTCGACGGCGAGGTGCTCGACGAGTCCGGGTCGGTCATCAAGGGCCTCTACGCCGCTGGCGCGAGTGCCACCAACATCGCCCAGGACTGCAAGGGTTACTGCAGCGGAACGCAATTGGGAGAGGGATCGTACTTCGGCCGACGCGCCGGTCGTCACGCCGCCGCGAAGGTGACCTCGCGCGCCTGAGCTGGTTTCGATACGGTTCTCGCCTAGCGGCTCGAACCTACTCAACCAGCAGGACGCATACCCGCTGGTTGAGTAGGGCCGAGGCGCCAGCCGAGGTCCGTATCGAAACCAGGCTGCCAACCGGTCTTTGTGGGCGGTTGTCAGCGGGCCGGGGAGAATCTGCGCAACCGCAGGCTGTTCCCCACGACGAACACCGAGGAGAGCGCCATCGCGGCCCCGGCGATCATCGGGTTGAGCATCCCGGCGGCCGCCAACGGGACCGCGGCGACGTTGTAACCGAAGGCCCAGAACAGGTTTCCCTTGATCGTGCCGAGGGTTCGACGCGCCAGCCGGATGGCGTCGGCCACCACGCGGAGGTCACCGCTCACGACCGTGAGGTCGCCGGCCGCCATCGCCACATCGGTGCCGGTGCCCATCGCGAGACCGAGGTCGGCCTGCGCCAGTGCGGCGGCGTCGTTGATGCCGTCGCCGACCATCGCGACCACGTGACCCTGCTCCTGGAGTTCGGCGATCACCTCGAGCTTGCGCTGCGGGCTGACCCCCGCGGTCACGTCATCGATCCCCACCTCTGCCGCAACAGCTTTCGCCGCACCTTCGTTGTCGCCGGTGAGCAGCTTCGGCGTGAGTCCCAGGCGCCGGAATTCGGCAATGGCCTCGGCCGACGATGCCTTGATGCGGTCGGCCACCGCGATCACGCCGGTCGGAACCGGTTCGGACGCATCGTCGTTCGCGTCGCCGACGAGGACGACGACCGCCGTCGCACCACCTGACTCGGCAGTCGACACCGCGTCCGCGAGATCGGCGGGCATCGGCACGGTCACCTTGCTGGGCGAGAGGACCCGAACTCGCCTGTCACCCACGGTGCCGGCAACACCGGCGCCCTCGGTGGACACGAAATCCCGCGCCTTCTCCGACACGTGCTCACGACCCGCTTCGACGACGGCGCGGCCGATCGGGTGCTCCGACCCCGCTTCCACCGCTGCCGCCCACGCGAGGACCTCTGACTCGTCCCGCCCCTCGGCGGCGGTCACCGTCGACACCGACATGTCGCCGGTGGTGACGGTGCCGGTCTTGTCCAGCACGATGGTGTCGACGCGTCGGGTCGACTCCAGCACCTCGGGCCCCTTCAGCAGGATGCCCAGCTGTGCGCCGCGGCCGGTGCCGACCATGAGCGCGGTCGGCGTGGCGAGCCCGAGCGCACACGGACAGGCAATGATGAGGACCGCGACCGCCGCGGTGAACGCGAAGGTCACGTCACCACCCGCGAAATCGTCCAACGACGCCGCCCCGAGCCAGAAGCCCAGCGTGGCAACCGAGATCGCGATCACCGCGGGGACGAACACCGAGGAGATGCGGTCGGCCAGGCGCTGCGCGTCGGCCTTGCCCTCCTGCGCGGCGGCGACCATCCGTGCCATCTGCGAGAGTGCGGTGTCGGAACCCACCGCGGTCGCCCGGACGACGAGCAGTCCGCTGGTGTTGACGGTGGCGCCGATGACCGCGTCGCCCGCGGTCACCTCGATCGGCACCGATTCCCCGGACACCATCGACGCATCGATCGCCGACGCGCCGTCGACCACGACGCCGTCGGTCGCGATCTTCTCGCCGGGACGCACCACGAATTCGTCACCGACCACCAACTGGCCGATGGGAATTCGGCTCTCGACACCGTCGCGTCGGACCACCACGTCCTTGGCCCCGAGGTCCATCAGGGCTCGCAGTGCGTCACCGGCGCGCCGTTTGGACCGTTTCTCGAAGTAGCGCCCCGCGAGCAGGAAGGTCGTCACGCCCGCGGCTGCTTCGAGATAGATGTGCGACGCCCCGTCGGTGCGTTGGGGAAGCAGGTCGAACCCGTGGGTGAGGCCTGGCGTCCCGGCGGTACCGAGGAAGAGCGCGTACAGCGACCAGCCGAACGCGGCGAGCGTGCCGACCGAGACCAGGGTGTCCATCGTGGTCGCGCCGTGACGCAGGTTGATCCATGCTGCGCGATGGAACGGGTAGGCACCCCACACAACGACCGGCGCGGCGAGCGTCAGGGACAGCCACTGCCAGTAGGTGAACTGCCAGGACGGGATCATCGCGAGCGCGATCACCGGCACCGACAGCACCACCGAGACGATCAGCCGTTGCCGCAGCGCGTCGAGTTCCGGGTCCGCCGTGGGCGCGGTGTCGGTCGTATCCGCCGCCGACCCGGCGGGCGGGTCCGGCAGGACCGGCGCGGCGTCGTAGCCGGCGGCGCGGACCACCTCGATGAGGTCGCCGGCGGCGAGACCGGTAGAGACCTCGACGTGGGCGCGTTCGGTCGCATAGTTCACCGAGGCGGTGACGCCGTCGAGTTTGTTCAGTTTCCGCTCGATGCGGTTCGCACACGACGCGCAGGTCATGCCGGAGATGTCGAGGTCGACCAGTTGCAGGCCGGGAGTCGCGGACATCAGTGGTCACCTCCGTGTGTCGTGTCGCCATGTGGGGTGGAGTCCGGGACAGTCGTCTCGACGACGCCGTGCGAGGGTGCGTCGTGGGACACCGGCTCGGGTTGCGGTCCCCATGCCCGGCCGACGCCGAAGGCGATCGCGAAGGCGGCGATCAGCGCGACGACGTAGACCAGGGGACCCTTGGGAATGCTCATGTCACACCAGTGAGTACCCGGCTTCGGCGACCGCTCCGGCGATCTCCTCGCGCGGGATCTCGCGGTCGGCGACGACGCGCACCGCTCCGTCCTCGAGGGTCACGTCGACGCTGGTCACACCGGCGATCTCCTCGATCTCCTCGCGGACGGAGGCGACACAGTGGCCGCAGGTCATCCCGGTGACGGTGTAGTTGCTGGTGGTGCTCATTTCTTCTCCTCTTCTCGCTGTCTTCGCGGTGTGGCTGGTCGGTCGGTGTCAGGACTTCACGAGTCGGGCGATCGCGGCCATGGCCTCGTCCACCTTCTCCTTGCCGGCGGCGTCGCTCTCCTGCGCGGCGTGCACGACGCAGTGGGCCATGTGCTCCTCGAGCAGACCCAGGCTGACCGCCTGCAACGCCTTGGTCATGGCGGACACCTGGGTGAGGATGTCGATGCAGTACGAGTCCTCTTCGACCATGCGCTGCAGCCCGCGTGCCTGGCCCTCGATGCGGCGGAGACGCTTGAGATAGTCGTCCTTGCGGCCGATGTAGCCGTGCTGGTGCTCGTCCATGTCGCTCCTGTTGTGACGGGTACCCCTCAGGGGTATGCCTCACCAGGTATACCAGCGTTCGCCTGCCAACGGTACCCCCCTACCGTATGAGGTCCGGGCCGGCCCGCACCGACTCAAGCGCAACACGAAACCCCGACGCGTGACGGGCGTCGGGGTTCAGGGGTCCGCGTGAGCTACGGCCGCAGGGCGGCGGCGAGGCGTGCCAGGGCTACGGCGACGTCATCGAGGGCCGCGCTGATCTCGGCGCGACGTGCGGCTTCCGCTTCGGAGATCTCCGATGCGTGGTCGGTCACCTGTGCACCCGGGACGCCGACGGGCGGGACGACGGCCCCCTCCGCCGGGGAGAGGTCCGGAAGCGCCGGCGCGGCGTGAGCCGGTGTCGCCGGGTTCGCCGGCTCCGGCGTCGGCGCCACCGGGCCGGGTCCAGCGGGATCGGGCACCGCCGTGTCGGGTGCTGCCGTTGTGGGCACCGCCGGGCCGGAGATGTCCTGGCCCGGCGCGTCGGACCGGTGGCGTCGACCGTGGTAGTCCTCGGAGACCGCTGGTTCGGCGTTGGTGGACCGACGGCCGCCGCGGTATCCCGACCCGGGAGTCGGTTCGGGCGTCACCCCGTGAGCGGGCTCGGAAGCAGGGTCACCGGCCGGCGGAGCGGGCGGTTGATGCGAGTCCGGCAACCGGTGCGACCCCATCCGCTGGGGATTCGGGGTCGGGGGCTGCGGACCCGTCCGGCCCGAACCGGGCGCAGGTCGTTGATGATTTCCTGCTCCGGCACCCGACATCACCGACGGGGCGTGCCCGTTCGAGTGTGCAAAGAAGTGAGGCCCGCCGTGGCCGACGAAGAAGACGCACCCGACCCCTTCCGGCGACGGGACGGGGCACGGGTTGCGTTCGATGAGCGACTGGGCGCGATCGTCGAAGTCGTTCCATTCCAGCCAGAGGCGACGATCGTGCCTCGGGTGGGTGCTTGCATCCGTCGCGTGATTCCCGCGATGGCCGATCGCGAGACGACATTGCAGCAACCAATCGGAGTCACCCGACAGTCCCAGCGCCGCCCGTTCGGTCGGCCGGCACACCACCGTCGACCAACAGCCTTCGCCGTTCATACGGACTCCCCTTCATACCTGCAGTGCTTCACGTCTACGCGCGCCATCCAGCCATGCCACGCCGGTCTTCGCAGTGGTTCTCGAGTGTTCGCCGATCTCGGCTCGCCCCCCGGCAAGCGCCACGGCGTCCCCGATGGCCGCGGTGCTGTGAAGATCCCGGGCGTCAGTCTACGAAGGAGGCCGGTCCGGTGTCACCCTGTTCGTCCCCGCGCGTCCCGGCGACAAACATCACGATCCGGCGATTCACCTCCTCCGGGCGATCGAGATGGAGGAAGTGCCCGGCGTCGGCGATGACCGCGGTGGCACTGCCGTCGGGCAACACGCCGCGCACGTGGTCGGTCAATCTCGACTGCATGCAGCCGTCGTCGGCGCCGTGCAGATACAGCGTGCGGCAACGGGGTTCGCGCAACCAGTCGCGGCTGAGGTCGGCGTAGCGGGCGTCGATCCGTGGCCGGAGCATCGCCCGGTAGTAGCCCAGGACGGCCGCGCGATGCTCGCGCGTCGGTAGCGCAGCGAGGGCCCGATCGACGTCAAGGTCGTAATTCGGCCGCGGCGTGCCGGGGCGTCGTAACCGCCAGCGGCGCCACAGCAGGGGGATCAGCCAGTCGAGACTCCGCTCGGGCAACCAGGGCAACTGGTTGAATCCGATGTACCAGCTCATGGTCGCCTGCCGCGCCAGAAGTCGAACCGCACCCGGGCCCTCGGCGACCGCGCTCCGGATCGCGGGAATCGGCGGAACCGACATCGCGACCACCGCCGAATACGGGTTGTCCGACCGATGGGACAGGGCGTTGACCGTCAGCGCACCCCAGTCGTGCCCGATGAGCACCGCGTCGGGTCCGGCGCCGACCGCCCGGTGGATCTCCCGGGCGTCGTAGGCGAGGGCTGCGACGTGAAAGTCCTTGTCGCGCGGGATGTCCGACGGTGCGTATCCGCGGGTGAACGGCGCGACGACGCGATAACCGGCGGCGACCAGTTCGGGGGCGAGCAGACGCCATGTCCACGCCGAATCCGGAAAACCGTGGAGACACACCGCGACCGGGCCGTCGACCGGACCCCACTCCAGCGCGTGGAGGGTGATGTGCCCGAGGTCGATGGTCTCGTGCCGTGGGGCGTCCGCGGCGTCGGAGTCGTCGTGGGCTTCGGCGTCGCGCGCGTCTGGTGAGCTCTGGGTCATCGGCGCCAATGTATCGCTGGAATCCGACGACCGCATCTACTTGTGCCCTCGGGTGCGCGGCGCGGGCGTCCTCTCAGACCGCGATGCCGGCGAATCCCGACTCGCGGATCTCCCCGTCGACGAGGCGAAAGGTGTGGGATTCCGCGACCTCGGCCGTCAGCGGGAAGTCTGTCCGGACGTGAGCGCCACGCGACTCGGTGCGAGCGGTGGCCGCCGCGATGACCGCCGACGCGGTCAGTGTGAGCGCGGCGTCCTCGACCTCGCGAACCGTCGCGGGAACCCGCCGCGGCGCCCTCGCGATCGTCTCGGCCGCGTGCGCCAGCCCGTCGGCGGATCGGCGAAGAGCCACCCGTCGCGACATCGTGTTCTGCAGCAGATCACGGTCGAGGATCGGCACCGGTCCGGGTGTCGCGACGGGACCGGTGCCGGCCGGCCGCAGGTCACGTCGTCCGACGGCGACCGCCGCGGCCCGTCGACCCATGACGAGCCCCTCGAGCAGGCTGTTCGATGCCAGTCGATTGGCCCCGTGCAGGCCGGTCCGCGCGACCTCACCGGCGGCCAGGAGTCCGTCGACGGCGGTACGCGCCTCGTCGTCGGTCACCACGCCACCGCAGAGGTAGTGGGCACCCGGTACGACGGGGATGCGGTTGCCGGCCGGGTCGAGACCGGCCGACCGGATTCCGGCGCTGACCGTCGGGAAACGCCGCTCGAAGTCGGGCACCCCGCTGATGTCGAGGTAGACGCAGGGGTGCCCGGTCAGCTCGATGGCGGTCTCCACGGCGTTCGCGACCACGTCGCGGGGCGCGAGGTCGCTCATTGGGTGCACGCCGTCGGTCACCGAGCGTCCGTGCACGTCGACGAGTCGACCGCCCTCCCCTCGCACGGCCTCGCTGATGAGCGTCCGACGTCCACGGGCACCCGGCGTGTAGAGCATCGTCGGGTGGAACTGGATGAATTCGAGGTCGGCGACGTGCGCACCTGCCCGCAACGCGAGCGCGATGCCGTCGCAGGTGGCACCGGACGGGTTGGTCGTCGCCGCGTAGAGATGACCCGCACCGCCGGTGGCGAGCAGGACCGTCGGTGCATCGACCACGCCCCACCGGTCGTCCTGCAGATAGGCCACCCCCGCGACCCGGCCGTCGTCGACCCGGACCTCCGTGACGATCGCGTCGTCGAGGAAACGGATGGACTGCCCGGCGCCGACTTCCCGCTGAGCGACGGCGTCGTTGAGCGCTCGCTGGATCGCGGCACCCGTCGCATCACCGCCGGCGTGGATGATCCGTCGCACCGAGTGGCCGCCTTCCCGCGTGCGAAGGAGCTGGCCGTCGGCGTCGCGATCGAAGTCGGCGCCCCACCCGATCAGCGCGGAGACCGATGACCACCCGTCGGCCAGGATCGGGCGCGTTGCCGCGGGGTCGGTGAGGCCACCGCCGGCGGCGAGCGTGTCGGCGAGGTGCAGATCGATCGAGTCGACGTCGTCCGGACCGGTCGAGCGCACATCGGGCATGACCACCGCGACGCCGCCCTGGGCGTAGAACGTCGAGGTCGGTTGCTCCCCGCGGTCGGGACGCCAGCTCGGGCCCTTGTTGACCACGACGACCGACAGTCCGCTCTCCGCTGCGCAGAGCGCGGCGGTCAGGCCCGCGATACCGGCCCCGACCACGACGAGATCGGCACGGTCGGCGATTCCCGCGCCCGGTCCGTATGTGGACGTACTCATGTCATCCGCCTTTCGCCGGTCGTACTCTGACAACCCCGGCGAGGTGTTTTCGATTCCCAGTCGAAAACCCTACCCCGCAGCTCCCGATGACGGAATGTTTGATCACACCTGTCCGCGGAAACCCCGACCAGCATGAAAACGCTCTGGTTCGACCCGGCGAACGACTCCGATCACGCCGGACTCCCCGACGTGCGCCCCGAGACCACCCCGTTCGGGACTGTCGACACCTATGACCAGATCGTCGTCGGCGGTGGCATCACCGGCCTGACCACGGGACTCCTGCTGGCCCGGGCCGGACAGAAGGTCGCCGTCCTCGAGGCTCGCCACATCGGCGCCGCCGCGACCGGCCACACCACCGGCAAGCTGTCGCTGCTGCAGGGCACGCGGTTGTCGTCGATCTCGAGTCGGCACGGGAAGTCCGCGGTGCAGGACTACGTCGACGCGAACCGCGAGGGCCAGGCCTGGCTCCGGCACTACCTCACCCACCGGGGCCTGCAGGTCGACGAGCGTGCGGCGCTGACGTTCGCGGCCACCGCTTCGGGCGCGAAGACCGTGGAGAAGGAGTTCGAGGCCTGCCGGGCGCATGACATCCCGGTCGAACACGTCGACGTCCCGGAACTGCCGTTCGACGTCAAGACGGCCATCCGCCTCGAGGGGCAGGCGCAGATCGACCCGATGGTGGTGCTCCGCGCCCTCGCCGACGACCTGCGTGGCCACGGCGGCCACCTGTACGAGGGCGTCCGCGTGCAGGGCCTGCGCCACGGCACACCCCACACCCTCACCACCGACGCCGGGGACGTCCGGGCCGAGTCGGTCGTGATCGCGACCGGCGTCCCGTTCCTCGACCGCGCCGGGTTCTTCGCGCGGGTGCATCCACAACGCTCATATGCGGCGGCCTTCACCGTCGACGAGGAGATCCCGCGCGAGATGTACCTCGGCGCCGACAATCCGTCGGTCTCGCTGCGGACCGCGACCCGACCGGGCTACGACGGCGAACTGCTGATGGTCGGCGGCTTCGGTCACGAGGTGGGGCGTACGAAATCCGAACGGCAGCATGCCCTCGACATGATCGCGTGGACCGAAAAGCATTTCCCCACCGCCCGCATGGTGGCGCGCTGGTCGGCGCAGGACTACACGACGATCGACGAATTGCCCTACGTCGGACCGCTTCTGCCCAACATGGACAGTGTGCAGGTCGCCACCGGATTCGCGAAGTGGGGACTCACCAACGGTGTCGCGGCGGCATTGTCGATGGCCGGGCGCATCCTCGGTTCGGAACCCCACTGGTCCAAGACCGTTCGGCCCTGGCGCTCCTCCGAGATCACCAAGCCCGGATCGCTCGCCTCGGCGGCATCGGCGAACGCACAGGTCGCGGCCTACATGGTGGGTGGTTACCTCGGTCTTCTCAAGCCGGCGAACTCCTCACCGGCCGAGGGCGACGGCAGTGTCGGACATTCCGGGCTCTCCCCGAAGGGGGTGTGCACCGTGGCGGGACAGACGCGGTCCGTCGCACCGCTGTGCACCCATCTGTACGGCGTGCTCCGGTGGAACGACGCGGAGCAGTCCTGGGACTGTCCGCTACATGGCTCGCGGTTCAGCCATTCGGGCGAGGTACTCGAAGGTCCCGCCACCCGAAAGCTGTTCTCGCAGGGCAAATCCGACGATTGAAGGGCAGCACGTCACGGTACGCCGAGAATCCGGCGGAACACCGGGCCGGTCACTGTCGCGACGGGGCGTTGCAGAGCGCCGGCCAGAAGCCGGACCCCGAGGTCGAGGGCCCGCGCATCGATCCCCACGAGGATTCGGTCGCGGTCGCCCAGCACTCCGGCGAGGATCGCGGTCGCCGCGGCGTCGGGGTGGGCACCGGGTAGCCGCCGGTCGAAACCCTTGGTGACGTACTCCCGCACCGCCGGGTTCATGTACCGGGCCCGCCGGGCGATGGCGGTGTGCACGACGCCCGGGCAGACGACGTGGATTCTCGCTCGGGATCCGCTGCCCCGCAACTGTTCCTGCAGGCTCTCCGAGAACCCGCGAGCGGCGAACTTCGATGCCGAGTACGCGGATTGCGCGGGCGACCCCATCAGCCCGAATGCGCTCGAGGTGTTCACGATTCGTCCGCCGACGGCCTCGACATACGGGAGAAACGCTCGCGTACCGTTCACCACGCCGCCGAAGTTGACGGCCATGATCCGCCGCGCGTAGTCGTCGTCCTCGTCGATGATCGACGCGACCATGGTGATACCGGCGTTGTTGAACACCAGCGCGGGTGCACCGTGCCGTCGCGCCACCTCGTCGGCGTAAGCGGCGACCGCTGCGGCGTCGGCGACATCCACCTCGGTGGCCTCCGGTGGCACCCCGTGGCGTGCCACCGACCTCGCGGTCTCGTCCAGGGCCTGCGCGTCCACGTCGCTGATCAGCACCGGAATCCCCGCTGCGGCCAGCCGGTTCGCCAGTGATCGGCCCATGCCCGAGCCGGCGCCGGTGATGACGGCGCTCCGCCCCGCACACAAGCGGCGGAGGCGTTCGTCGGTGACTCGCGGATGCCAGACGTGGCCCAGGTTCAGGGAGACCTTCACTGCCTCGGTCTACCCGCGCGGTCAGGTCCTACACCTTCGCCGCGTTTACCGCGCGGTCGGACGGGTACCCCTCCTCACCGTGGGCCGGCCGGCCCGCGCAGCAGTGAGGGGAGTTGGGACGAGTGTCGGACGCGATCGTGGTCGGCGCCGGGCACAACGGGCTCATCTCGGCCATCAGGCTGGCCGACGCCGGCTGGGACGTCACCGTTCTCGAAGCCGCCCCCGAGGCCGGCGGCGCCGTCAAGAGTGCCGAGCTGACCCCCGGTTACGTCACCGATCTGTTCAGCGCTTTCTATCCCCTTGCGGTCGCCTCCCCCGTGTTCGCCGACCTCGCGCTCGAAGAACACGGCCTGCAGTGGAGCCGGGCACCGCTGGCCTTCGGCCACCCGGCCGGACCCGAGGACGACGACGCCCCGGTCATCCATCCGGACGCTGCCGACACCGCAGCCCACCTCGCCACCTTCGACCGCCACGACGGTCAAGCCTGGCTCGACCTCGTCGATCACTGGGAGACGCTCCGACCCGCCATCCTCAACACCCTTTTCGGACCGTTTCCGCCGGTTCGTGCGGTCCTGTCCCTGTTGCGCTCCCTCGGCACCGCGGAGGCGCTGCGCCTGGCGCGATTCCTGATCTTGCCGGCCGACCGGATGGTGCGGGAACTGTTCCGCAGCGAGAAGGCCGGATTGCTCATCCTGGGTAACGCGTTGCATGCCGACATCCCCCTGAACGCCCCCGGGAGCGGGGTGATGGGATACCTGCTGACCATGCTGGGTCAGGACACCGGATACCCGGTTCCCGTCGGTGGGGCGAGCGCACTTTCGGCCGCACTCCGGCGCCGCGCGGAGAGCGCAGGTGCGCAGGTACATTGCGACACCCGGGTCACCGGGATCGACGTCCGGGGAGGTCGTGCGGTCGGCGTCGTCGACAGCGGTGGCCGGCGGTGGAAGGCCGATCGGGCCGTCCTCGCCGATGTGTCGGCGCCCGCACTCTACACAGAACTGCTCTCACCTGGCGACGTCCCGTCTCGAGTGCTCGACGACCTCGAGAGGTTCACCTGGGACACCCCGGTGGTGAAGGTCAACTATGCCATCGACGGCAAGATCGCCTGGCGCAGCGCCAATCTGGCCGGAGCGGGCACCGTGCATCTCGGGGCGGACGCGCGCAACATCGCCTACTCCACCGCCGACATCGAGACCGGCAACATCCCCGAACATCCTTTCCTGCTGTTCGGTCAGATGACCACGGCGGATGCCGGACGGTCGCCCGCCGGCACCGAAAGCGCTTGGTCCTACAGCCATCTCCCCCGCGGGGTCACCGACGACGAGGCGGCTCGCCTCCTCGCCGCTCGAATGGACGCGGTACTCGAGGAACACGCTCCGGGTGTCTCGGACATGGTTGTCGGCCGCCACGTGCAGACCCCGCACGATTTGCAGACCGCCGACGCGAACCTCGTTCACGGGACCGTCAACGGCGGCACGGCACAACTGTTCCAGCAGTTGGTCTTCCGCCCGACGCCTGGCGCCGGTGGCGCCACGACACCCGTGGATCGCCTCTATCTCGCGGGGTCGGCCGCGCATCCCGGGGGCGGAGTCCACGGTGCCTGCGGGAACAACGCCGCCCGCGCCGCCCTCGCCTCCGATGGCCTGCGAGGGTGGCCCCGAAGCACGTTGAGCCGCACCATCACCAGACACCTCACCAAGTCTCGAAACCACGAGTGAACGGAAAACATTCATGAACCGGGTCGAACGCCACACATCTGCGACACCTGCACAGGTCTGGTCGGTGCTGTCCAACGGCTGGCTCTACGCCTCCTGGGTGGTCGGCGCGTCACGCATCCGCGACGTCGACGCCAACTGGCCTCAGGCCGGATCGAAGATTCACCACTCGGTGGGCGTCTGGCCGGCGCTGCTCAACGACGAGACGACCTCGTGCGAATCGAAGGCCGGTCTGCTCGAGCTCTCCGCCGCGGGCTGGCCGTTCGGTCGCGCCCGCATCCGGATGACGATCGAGAAGGACGGCAACGGCTCCATCATCGGCATGGAAGAGTTCGTCGAGACCGCACCGCTGAAGTGGATCCCGCCGGTCGTGCAGCAGACGGCCATGTCTCCGCGACTGAACGAGTGCCTCACCCGCCTCGCGATGCTCGCCGAACGCCAGCCGAGCTGAGGCTGGGATTCATCGGCGCCGCACCGGGTAAACGCCCGACATGACCACAGCTCTCGCCATCACCTGCACCCTCAAAGCCTCGCCGGCGTCGTCGAGCAGCGACCTCATCGCCCGGCACATCCTCGACGCGCTGGCCGAGCAAGGCGTCGAGGGTGACGTCGTCCGCGCCGTCGACCACGACATCAAACCCGGCGTCGAACGGGACATGGGAGACGGTGACGAATGGCCGGCGATCCTCGAGCGCATCCAGGCCGCCGACATCCTCGTGATCACCACCCCGACCTGGCTCGGCCACATGTCGAGCGTCGCCCAACGAGTCCTCGAACGACTCGACGCCGAGGTGTCCGAGACCGACGACCGCGGTCGGCCGTCGATGCTGGGCAAGGTCGCGATGTGCGGTGTCGTCGGCAACGAGGACGGCGCCCACAAGATCATCGCGGACATGTTCGGTGCGCTCAACGACATCGGGTTCACCATCGCCGGGCAGGGCAGCACCTACTGGAACGACGAGGCCATGGGCGGCCGCGACTACAAGGACCTCGACGAGGTCCCCGGGCCGGTCGACAAGACGACCCACGCCGCCGCCCGCAATGCAGCCCATCTCGCCCGGGTGTTGTCGGAGAATGCCTTCCCCGCTTACGAGTGAGTGCGACGCACCACCTTGATCGTGTCCAGTGCGTCGTCCGCGGCGTCGGGCAGATTCATCCCCGCGTTCTTGCCGGTCCTCAGGTACTCGACCACCGACTCGTTCAGCACCTCACCGGGAACCACCACCGGAATACCGGGTGGGTAGGGCGTGATCTGTTCGGCGGCAACACGTCCCGGAGCATCATCGAGTGACACCGGCTCGGTGTCCCCGAAGAACGCATCCCGCGGGAGCATCCGGTTCTCCAACTGCAGCTCGACCGGCGACGGCTGATGAATCGTCCGGGGACTCTCGAAAGAGTCTGCGGCAGAGGAGAGATCTCTCAGCGCACTCAGCAACCGATCCGCGGTGTCCTCGTCGTCGGCGTGGGAGATGGTCGCGAGGATGCGACGGTGGTCGCTCATTCCGACGTCGACGCAGTGATGCTCTCGGAGCCAGTCCGCGCACTGATAACCGCTGGCCCCGAGACCTTGGACATCGGTGAGGACCTGCATCTCGTCGAGATCATGGCTGGCCTCCTCGTGGATCAGTTCGTCATGCATCACGGTCAGGCCATCGATCTCGTCGACGCTCCGACGGATATGGCGAGCCAGTTCGAGTCCACCGCCGAGGATTTCGCGACCGGATTCGACCATGTACCGGCGCCAACCGTCGAGCGCGGCGTAGATCGGGACACTCGGACTCGTGGTCATGAGCAGGTCTGCGCACTGGGACAGGCGGGAGCGGTCGATCAGGTCTCCTTGCACGTGGAAGACCGACCCCTGCTCGAATCCCGCGCCCATCTTGTGGACGCTGACGACACACACGTCGGCTCCGGCGTCCATCGCCCATGTGGGCAGCTCGTCGTGGAACGGCAGGTGCGCACCCCACGCCTCGTCGACGATCAAAGGCTTGCCGTACTCGTGGCAGACGTCGGCGATTGCCCGGATGTCTGCGCAGGTGCCGTACGGCGTCGGACTCACGATGAGGAGGCCGGCCGCCTGCGGGTCCGTCTCCCACGCCTTGCGAACCTCCTCGGGGGACGGCGGATGCGTCAGGTGGAGCTCCTCGTCCCAGCGTGGCCGCACCCACCGTGGGCGCAGACCCGAGAAGATCAGCCCGGCGACGATCGACTTGTGCGCGTCGCGGGTGATGAGCAGCTCGCCGCCTTCGCCGCCGGCCACCGCCATCATCGCTGCCTTCACCGACAACGAACTGCCGCAGGTCGAGAAGAAGGCTAGTTCGGCTCCGACGGCATCCGCCATCAACTCCTCGGCGTCGGGCAGGTAGGCGCTGGACATCCGCCTGTCATCGAGACCGGGCGACGCGAGGAGATCCGATTCGAAGGCGGCCGCGCCGATGGTGGTCCGCGTCCGAGCGTCGACGCCTCTGCCCTGACGATGGCCGGGAGGCGTGTAACCGTACCGGTTGTCGCGACGGTACTTGTCAAGCGCCTCCAGGAGAGGTGCTCGAGATTGATCCAGAGACGTCATGTCGGGCTCCGATCAGTTGTGCCACTGAAACAGTCTCGGTTTCAGCTCGATTCGCTCATCTCGTTCCTTCGTGACGACTCCGCCGCGCGGCGTCGCAGGCGTTCCCGATAGCCGTACGTCGCCCGGAGCACGTCGTCGTGGCTGTCGGCGCTGGACCCCAACGCACCGGCGAAGATCCCCATCGAGGTCGCCAGCCAGGCCAGGTTGAAGTAGTTGTGCAGTCCCGCTTCGAATCCGAGTTGCGACGACAGGAAGGTCTCGTCGATCACGGTCATCGCGGCGACGAGGACCGCGAGGAACAAACCGACGTAGAGGACCACCGCGCTGAAGACGACGGTGCAGACCGTGGCCGTGTTGTAGAGGCGGGCGCGGGGCCGGTAGGTGTCGGTGGTCTTCTCCCACAGGCGGTTGTTGACGATCAGCCAGAGTGCCGCCAGGACCATCGACAGAACCGAGATGGCAGCCAGACGCCACGGGCTCAGTGCGTTGGCCATCGACCAGATGGTGGAGAAGAAGACGCCGAACGACGCCGCCGCGGCAGCTGCCGCCGTCATGCCGGTGAGCGTCGGGATCAGACGCCACGGCCGGTTGCCGCGAACCATCCCCGCGGTCAACAGCGCCCGCGCGGAGAGTCCCTGGGCCACCACGTATTCCGTGTCACCATCCCGCTCGACGAGTAGGCCGCGAGACAGCTCGAACGGCTCGGTGGAGGAGTCCTTGAGCGAGGACACGACCGTCGCGATCAGTTTGCCCAGACGTCGGCGGGGCGAGGGACCGAGCGCGGGCAGGGAGATCACCGCGGCGCCGCGTTCCCGGTCGAGTTCCGCCAGGACAACGCTGTCCCGGGAACGGCCTTCACCGCCACGCCCACTGAACAGGCGGGGCATCTCCGTCACGAACACCACGACCTCGTCCGGGATGCGGTCGGATCCCCAGACGGTCTCCAGATCACCACGTGGGGTCATCTGGAGGGTTGTGTCACGGGTGATGGTGACTCCGCAGTAGTCCATGCCGAACCGCTCGGCGATGCCGCGAATCCGATCTTCCCCGTAGGTGATCAGGTTCTCGGGCAACCCGTGTTCGGCCACCATGCGCAGACTCGAGATACTCCTGCCCTCCTGGCGCTCGACGGTTGTGGAATCCACCGACGGTTCGGTGGCAGGAATCAGTCCGGCGGCTCGGGGTCCCCGGCGGCAGGGGACTCGAGGTCGTCCTCGTCGTCGGATGCAGAGGCCGGTTCGGCCGACGACGCCTTCTCGTCGGGTTCGTCCACATGCTCTGCTTCGAGTTCGTCGACCTTGCGGCGGGCGTCATCGGGGGTCTGGTCCGGTGTGCCGGTCTCGGCCGGCTCCATCGGCAACTCTTCGGACATGTAGGGCTTTCACCACCAATCCGTTTCGGGTATCCGTCAGATGTCCGGTTTCCCGGTATGGACGGCTTCCAAACTCCGCCGGACGGCCCCGCGATCAGGACCGAGGTGTGGGCCCCGGACGCCCCGGGTATGCGACCGTCATGACAGATGAACCACGCGGATCCATGGACCCGGCACCGGAAGAGACACCCGACCTCGAGGCCGGTGGCGGCGTCACCCCCGGCGACACCCCTCCCGACACACCTCAGACATCAGGCCTTTCGCACGAACAACCCGATCGGACCAAACGCTTCCCGGCCAGCGGGGTCGGCGCATTTCTGGGCGTCGGGCTGTTGGTCATCGCGATGATCGCGATCATCGTCGGCCTCATCGTGATGGTGTTCTGAGATCCAATCCGTTCCTCGACGGTCCGGAAGGATCGTCGAGGTTCTCGTGTGCTGAATCCCGTTGCGACAGGGCGTGATCAGCGCGGCGGTCGCCCCGTCGTGGGTGATGGGCAGTTCGTCGTGTCGCGGTGCATCGGTGCGTTGTTCGACCGGCGCGAGTTCCGTTGTGGTCATGCGCGGCCGCCTCCTCGAGGTTGGTGCGGGATGTTCGGTGTACGGATTCCCAGCAAGGAGTACATCAAACATCCGGCCCGGCCGCCGGATGGGCGGGCCGGGCCGACATGTGTCGTCGGACAGGGTGTGATCAGAGCGTGGCGGTGTCGATCACGAAGCGGTAGCGCACGTCCGAGGCGACCACTCGGTCGTAGGCTTCGTTGATCTTGTCCGCGGAGATCACCTCGATCTCGGCACCGATACCGTGTTCGGCGCAGAAGTCGAGCATCTCCTGGGTCTGTGCGATCCCACCGATCATCGAACCGGAGAAGTTGCGGCGCTTACCGATCAGCGCTCCGGCCGGGACCTCGATCGGATGTTCGGGCAGACCGAGTTCGACGAGCGTGCCGTCGAGCGCGAGCATGCCGAGGTACTTCCCGATGTCGAGGTTGGCCGAGACGGTGTTGAGGATGAGGTCGAACCGCCCCCGCAACTCGCGGAAGGTCTGCGGGTCACTCGTCGCGTAGTAGTGGTCGGCGCCCAGGCGCAGCCCGTCCTCCATCTTCTTCAACGACTGCGACAGGACCGTCACCTCCGCGCCCAGTGCGTGCGCGATCTTGACGCCGACGTGCCCCAGGCCGCCGAGCCCGATGATGGCCACCTTCTTACCGGGTCCCGCTTCCCAGTGCCGCAGAGGCGAATACAGGGTGATGCCCGCACACAGCAGCGGCGCCGCCACGTCGAGCGCGATGCCCTCCGGGATACGACAGACATAGTTCTCGTCGACGACGATGGACGTGCTGTACCCGCCGTGGGTGCGCTGCCCGTCGCGCCCGACCGCGTTGTACGTTCCGGTGTTGCCCCGCTCGCAGTACTGCTCCTCGCCGAGGCGGCACGGCTCGCACTCTCGGCAGGAGTCCACGAAGCAGCCGACTCCCACGCGGTCGCCCACGGCGTAGCGGGTGACGCCCTCTCCGACGGCGGAGACCGTACCGGCGATCTCGTGACCCGGTACCACCGGGAATGTGGTGCCGTTCCACTCGTTTCGCGCGGTGTGGATGTCGGAGTGGCAGATGCCGGCGTAGGCGATGGCGATCGCGACGTCGTTCGGGCCGAGGTCGCGGCGCTCGATGGTGGTCGGTTCGAGCGGGCGATCTGCTGCCGTGGCTGTGTACGCGTTGACCGTCGTGGGCATACGGAAATCTCCTAGGGGTGGATGTTCGGTGTCGACATCGTTCGCGGTCGAGGGACCGATGCGCGAGAGCGCATGGGTCGGCACCGCACAAGTCTGCCGTCGTCCGTGCATCTCCGCCACAACGGCACGTCGGGAGGTCGACGCAGCCCGCCGAGTCGCTGGATCGGACATCGATGATCGTTACAATGGCCGACGGTGACTATCAACAGCTCGGTCGACGACGGCCGGCGCACGCAGTTGCATCCGGTGTCGCCCATCGCCGAGGTCACGCGATTCGGGACGACCACTGCACACGCGGCTGCGGGCCTCGGTCGGTTCGTCCTCCACACGGCAGGCGACGCGCTACGCGGCCGCCCACCCAGTACTGCGCGCGCCGCTCATGAGCTGCGCTCCACCTTCGAACATCTCGGCCCCACCTACGTGAAGCTCGGGCAGCTCATCGCGTCCAGCCCGGGCGTCTTCTCCGACGCCCTCTCCTCGGAGTTCGAGAAGCTGCTCGACCGCGTGAAGCCGGCCGATCCCGACGCCATGCGCGCACAGTTCGTCGCCGAACTCGGCCGACCCCCCGAAGAGGTGTTCGCACAGTTCGACCCGGTGCCGATCGCCTCGGCGTCGATCGCGCAGGTCCACACGGCGGTCCTGCACAGCGGCGAAGAGGTGGTCGTGAAGATCCAGCGGCCCGGGATCGCCGACCGCCTGGCACCCGACGTCGCGATCCTCGAGCGGATCGCCGGTCTCGTCGAGATCTCCGAGTACGGGCGGATGCTCAGTGCGCGGCACGTCGTCGAGGACTTCGCGGCCGGGCTGGACGCCGAACTCGATTTCCGGATCGAAGCCGACACCATGCGCGAATGGTTCGAGTGCCTGCAGCCGGGTCCCTTCGGCGACCGCGTCCGCGTCCCGCGGGTCCACGACGAGTTCACGACGCAGCGCGTGCTGACGATGGAGCGCATCCATGCGGTCCGGATCGACGACGCCGCGGCGGTTCGGGCGGCCGGGCACGACGGCGTCGCGCTGTGTCGCAATCTGCTGCTGTCGCTGCTCGACTCGGCATTCCACGGCGGCCTCTTCCACGGCGACCTCCACGCCGGCAACGTCCTCGTCGACGACGCCGGGAAGATCGTGCTGCTCGACTTCGGCATCGTCGGACGGTTCACGCCCCGGACCCGTCGCATCCTTCGTCAGCTCGTCGTCGACCTGGTGGTTCGCGCAGACTACGAATCCGCAGGTCGCGCCATCTTCCTACTCGGCGCCGTGCACAAGCCCGGGTCGACGGCCAAGGGCGCCGAGGACATCAAGAAGGTGACGACCCCGCTGTCGACGACCGACCTGGGCTCGATGTCATACACCGACCTGGGCCGACAACTCGCCGCCGTGGCCAAGGCCCACGACGCCCGCCTCCCCCGCGAACTGGTCCTCGTCGGCAAACAATTGTTGTATGTAGAGAAGTACATGAAGCTCCTGGCCCCGAGGTGGAAAGCCATGTCGGACAAGGAGATCTACGGGTACATGGCCGGCATCCTGAAGGAAGCCGAACGCGATCGGCGTGCCGATCGGACCCGCACGAACTGATGCACGATCGCGAATCCCGGCATGTCGGGCCTACTGACGCGTACGGAACGCGAGACGCCCGCTAGGGTGATACCGATTACGCTGCTGATTCACAGGAGTCACACATGAGACGTTTCGTGCCGGCACTGCTGGCCTTCTTTGGTGCCGCGTTCCTCGCGGTCGCCATTGCCATCCCGCTGTACCTGGTGCCGACGCTGAAGGTGGTGCCCCTCGACCTCGACATCACCTCGGATGCGACGACCGTCGCCGCCGACGGGTCCACCGGTGACCGCTTCCCGGCGGTGATCTTCGACCGGTGCTCGGTGTCGGAGGATCGTGCCCGCACGTTCGAGGCGCATCTGACGCAGCAGCGCCGATCGGTCATCGTCGAGCCATCGGACAGCCGCCAGGCGACTCTGCAGTCCGCGCAGACCGTCCTGATCGACCGCATCCGCGACGCCGACGGTCAGGAGACCGAGCCCACCGTCGCCGCTGCCGGCGAGACCCGCACCTGTAAGGACGGCCTGCTCACCGCGACCATCGACCACGTGTCGGTGAACCGCAAGACCTCGGTCCCCAACGGTGCCGTGAGTTCGCTGCAGCTCGAGGCCGTGCCGCCGGGCGGCAACGTGAACGACGTCTCGGTCGCCCTCGACAACCGCAAGGGCTTCCAGTACAAGTTCGGCTTCGACGTCAAGCAGCGCGACTACCTGTACTACGACCTCAACACCCGCCAGGACTGCAACGCGAAGTTCCAGGAAGAGGTCGAGATCAAGGGCATCAAGACCCTTCACTTCGCCTGCGACGTCCCGGAGAAGGACCTGTCGAGCCTGCCGAACGCACAGGGCGAGGCCGCCCTCGGCACCATGCTGACGATGCCGGCCAAGTGGTGGGGCATCAGCGGTCAGGGCGTCCGCCCGAACGATCCGATCACGATGCACCGCCACGCTTCGGCCGTGCGCCACGTCTACGTCGAGCCGATCACCGGCACCATCGTCGACGGCCGCGAGGATCAGCACCAGTACTTCAAGTCGCCCGACCAGAGCGAGTCCAACCCCGCGGTCGTGCGTGACTTCCGCATGGATGCCCTCAAGGGCACCTTCAAGTGGACCGACGGGATCGTCACCAAGCAGGCAGACACCGCCAGCGGTTACGTCACGCAGCTGAACCTCCTGGGCTTCTGGCTGCCGATCGTGCTCGGCGTGCTCGGCGTGATCATGCTGGCCCTGGCGGTCTTCATGTTCCTCCGCGGACGTCGCGACGACGACGCCGCCGTGGCCACCGCAGGCCCGGCTGCCACCGCGCCCGCCGCTGATGAGCGTCGGACGTCCATGATCAAGCGGGACGCACCGGCGGCCGGTACCGCATCGTCGGCCGGCAACCCGTGGGAGCGTCCGACCGAGCAGATCCCGAAGGTCGACGGCGGCGAACCGCCGGCCGACGACTCGTCGACCCGCTCCTTCCGCAAGCAGCCGCCGCCCGAGTAGGGACCAGCTGCTGTAAGCGACCACCACCGCGGGCGCATCCGGACTCACCGGATGCGCCCGCGGTGTTTTCGTCTGGGTCCCAGATGTCGCGGAAGGTGTCGATGGGCGACACGATCCGCGTACTTGCTCCCTGTGGTGCGAGGAGCGATAGCGACGCACCACCACCGCTCCCTGAGGTGCGAGGAGCGACAG
>NZ_JSYC01000165.1:0-41960 GCF_054823965.1 Gordonia sp. GN26
GGCTCGTCGCTTGCGCTCCTCGCACCTCAGCCAGCAGTGGGGACCTCGGCAGCAATGAACCCGAGCCCGGCGCCGGAGAAGCTCTAACCCGCTTCGCCGACCCTCGCCTCGTCGAGGATGATGCACAGTTCGGGAATCCAGTCGCGATCGGCGGGGACGACGTCGTCGAGGTCCAGGCTCCGGAGGTCGGCGGCGGTGAACCACTGCAGATCGAGGTGTTCGAGCGCGGCCGGGGTGCCGGCGCGGAGACGTGCGCGGTAGGCGTGCAGGACCAGACCGTTGGGGAGTGTCACCGGCTTCCCGACGGCGTCGCTCGCCTCCACCTCGGCGCCGAGTTCCTCGCGGATCTCCCGGACGAGGGCGGCGGCATGGGTCTCGCCGGTTTCGACCCGGCCGCCGGGGAGTTCCCACTTGCCGGCGAGTTCGACCGGATGGGCGCGCTGGGCGAGCAGGACCCGACCGGCGTCGACGACGGCCGCGGCGACGACGTCCTTCGGGCGGTCGTCGGGCGCATCGACGCCACGTGCGGAACGGGTGGCGATCATCCAGCCCATCGTGACGAAGGTGGCGATCGTCCAGGCCGCGCCGAGTACGGCCTCGACGGCGGCAGGGGGCACGGGACCGTATTCGATGAGGACGCGCAGGACCCACGGGATGCCGAGGCCGGCGACCACGAGCCACAGACCGAGGACCGCGCGGGCACCGGGGCGTCGTGCGCCGGCGCCGTGGACCAGCCAGATACCCAGCGGGACGACCCAGACCCAGTGGTGGACCCAGGAGATCGGCGAGATCAGCAGCCCGAAGAACTGCACGACGAGCAGGACGCCGAGTGCGTCGGAGACCGCGCGCCAGGTGAACACGACGACGATGGTGGAGACCACGACGCCGACGAACCAGATCCAGCCGGTGCCGACGTCGAAGCCGACGAACCGCGACAGTGTTCCGCGCAGACTCTGGTTGATGACCGCCTCGACGGGACCGATTCGTTCCGCGTCGCCGAAGAGGGTGCCGTAGTAGGTCCGGGTGACCTCCGGGAAGAGCAGCAGACAGCCCAGGACGGTGAGGACGAAGGCGAACGCCGCCGACAGCGCGCCCCACGGTTTGCGGACGGCGAGGTACCAGAGGCCGGTGATGGCCGGGGTGAGCTTGATGCCGGCCATCAGTCCGATCAGCGCGCCGCCCGCGAGCACGCCGCGTTCGTTCGGCGTCCCGTCGGCGCGGCGGGCCCAGGAGATCGCCAGCAGGGTGCCCAGCATGAGGAAGACGTTGATCTGGCCGTAGTCCAGGGTCACCCGGACCGGTTCGCACCAGATCGCCGGTGCGGTCCACAGCGCGGCGAGCGCGTGAACGTCGGTGGTGCGGCCGCACAGCCGCAGCGAAAGGACCACACACGCGTAGAGCGCGGCGAAGGTCGCGAGCTGCCAGCCGATCGCCACGACGTCCCACGGGATCAGCGACAGAGGATAGAGGACCACCGCCGCGAACGGCGGATAGGTGAAGGGGAGCGCGAAGTCGGTCTCACCGGAATAGGTGAACAAATAGAGCGACCCGTCGGCGAGACCCGCCGAACCGTCGCGGTAAACGTGCAGGTCCACGAAGTTCCTGCCGTTCACGGTCAGCGTGTCCCAGACGAGCCGCGCGATGATCGACGCCGCCAGGAAAGCGGTCGCCAGCACAGACCTGGAGCGCACGAATTACCAGGGTAGCCAGCAAAGGACGGCAATGGCCAAACGTGCGTCACCCCGGCGCGTGGGCGGAACGGGTCGAGGGAGTCCGGGGAGTGCGCGATCGGCGTATGTGAATACTGTCCCCATGCGGTTCTTCTACGACTCGGAGTTCATCGAGGACGGAAACACCATCGAGCTGGTCTCGATCGGGGTCGTCGGCGAGGACGGCCGTGAGTTCTATGCGGTGTCCACCGAGTTCGACCCCGGCCGCGCCGGTGACTGGGTCCGGGCCAACGTGTTGCCCAAGCTGCCGTCGCCGTCGTCGCCGGTCTGGAAGGACCGTCGCCGGATCCGCGAGGACCTCCTCGAGTTCCTCACCGCGGACGGCTCCGACATCGAGCTGTGGGCGTGGATCGGCGCGTACGACCACGTGGTCATGTGCCAGATGTGGGGTCCGATGACCGCGCTGCCCCGTCCGATCCCGCGTTTCACCCGGGAACTCCGCCAGCACTGGGAGGCCGCCGGGCGTCCCCCGCTCCCGCCGGCGCCGTCCGACGCCCACGACGCACTGAGCGATGCACGGCACAACCTGCGCCGTTGGGAGGCGATCGAGAAGGCCCGTCTGGACTCGCGTGGCTGACCCGGCGTAACTCGCGGGGGAGTCTGCTTTACGCTGGACCAGTGGTGAACTGGACCGTAGACGTTCCTATCGACGAACTCCCCGAACTGCCGCCGCTGCCCGGTGGGCTCCAGGAGCGTTTCGACGACGCGATGAGCCGCCCCGCGCTGCAACAGCCGAGCTGGCCCGCCGAGGAAGCACGCAAGATCCGCACCGTCCTGGAGTCGGTGCCGCCGATCTGCATGCCCGCCGAGGTGCAGTCGTTGTCGGCGCAGCTGGCCGACGTGGCCGAGGGCCGCGCCTTCCTGCTGCAGGGCGGTGACTGCGCAGAGACCTTCGCCGACAACACCGAACCCCACATCAAGGCGAACATCCGCACCCTGCTGCAGATGGCCGTCGTCCTCACCTACGGCGCGAGCATGCCGGTGGTCAAGGTCGCGCGTATCGCCGGTCAGTACGCGAAGCCGCGGTCGTCGAATGTCGACGCCCTCGGTCTGCCGTCGTACCGCGGTGACATGGTCAACGGTTTCCCGGCCGACGAGGCCGTGCGCCAGCACGATCCGTCGCGTCTGGTGCGCGCATACGCGAACGCCGCCGCCGCCATGAACCTGGTCCGGGCGCTGACCCAGGCCGAGGCCGACCTGCACCGCGTCCACGACTGGAACCGCGAGTTCGTGCGGACCTCGCCTGCGGGCGCCCGCTACGAGGCCCTGGCCTCCGAGATCGACCGCGGCCTGCGGTTCATGGACGCCTGCGGCGTCACCGACTCGAGCCTCCACTCGGCGTCGATCTTCGCCTCGCACGAAGCACTCGTCCTCGACTACGAGCGCGCCATGCTGCGTCTCGCCGACGCCCCGGACAAGGAGTCGCAGGAGAAGGTCCTCTACGACCTGTCCGCGCACTTCCTGTGGATCGGTGAGCGCACCCGTCAGCTCGACGGCGCGCACATCGCCTTCGCCGAACTGATCAGCAACCCGATCGGTGTGAAGATCGGCCCGACGACGACGCCCGAGCAGGCCGTCGAATACGTCGAGCGTCTCGACCCGCACAACGTTCCCGGCCGGCTGACCCTCGTCGCCCGCATGGGCAACGGCAAGGTACGCGAGGTGCTCCCGGCGATCGTCGCCGCCGTCGAGGCGACCGGCCACAAGGTCATCTGGCAGTGCGACCCCATGCACGGCAACACCCACGAGGCGTCGACCGGCTTCAAGACGCGTCACTTCGACCGCATCGTCGACGAGGTGCAGGGCTTCTTCGAGGTCCACCGCGCACTCGGCAGCCATCCCGGTGGCGTGCACGTCGAGCTGACCGGTGAGGACGTCACCGAATGTCTCGGTGGCGCACAGGAGATCTCGGACCTCGACCTCGCCGGCCGCTACGAGACCGCCTGCGACCCGCGCCTCAACACCCAGCAGTCGCTGGAGCTGGCGTTCCTCGTGGCGGAGATGCTGCGCGGCTGACGGTTCGGCCTGGCGGCGAGGTGGTTTCGATACGCCTCGTCGCAGGCTCCTCGGCTACTCGACCAGCGATGGGGTGCGCCTCGTCGCAGGCTCCTCGGTTACTCGACCAGCAGCGCTCTGCCGTCCGTGTCGAGGTCAGCCGATCGTGAGATAGGTGCTGCCGACCCAGAACCCGGCAGCGCCGAGACCCACGGCGATCACCAGCACCAACAGAATCCACACGACCGCGCCGAGGCGCCCGCCCCCGATGAGTTCGGGTTCGAGCGGGTCCTGGTCGTGCGCATCGACGGCGTCTCGGCGACGGGGAACCGGTCGGTCCTCGCGCCCGCGTGCCGCCGCGCGACCGTCCGCGTCACCGGCCCCGGCGACCGGGCGGATCGGTGCCGCGGGGGAATCCGGCGTCGACGATCCCGGTTCGTACGGTCCCGGTGCCGACTGGACGCGGGTGTCGTGGCCGACCGGCCCGGCTGCGCGGTAGCGCGACTTCATCTCTCGCTCCCGGGACCGCTTCGGTGCGGGCACCGTGAACGGCGGGAGGTCGAGGTCGTCGGCGACCGCGAGCAGCGCGTGCTGCATTTCGAAGCCGTCGGCGAATCGGTCGGCCGGGTTGCGTTCGGTCGCACGTAGCACGATCTCGTCGAACTCCGCAGGGACACCGGCGATCACGTCGCCCGGCGCGGGAACGTCGTAGGTGAGCCGCTGGTAGGCCAGCGACAGCGGTGAGTCGCCGTGGAAAGGCGTTCGGCCGGTGAGTAATTCGAACATCATCACGCCCATGGAGTAGACGTCGCTGCGGGCGTCGGCGTGGGTGGACTCGACTTGTTCGGGGGAGAGGTAGGCGGCGGTACCGAGGATGACGCTGGCCGAGGTGACCCCGGCTTCGGCGACGGCGCGCACGAGTCCGAAGTCGGCGACCTTGACTTCGCCGGCGTCGGAGATCAGCACGTTCTCGGGTTTGACGTCGCGGTGGACCAGGCCCGCCGCGTGTGCGGTCCCGAGGCCGCCGAGTACGGGTTCGGCGACGGCGACCACCGCATGCGGCGGCATCGGGCCCCGTTCGCGGAGGAGTTCACGCAGGCTCCCGCCGTCGACGAGTTCCATGACCAGGAAGGCGATGCCGTTGTCGATGCCCTGGTCGTAGACCGCGACGAGACCGGGGTGCTTGAGGCCGGCCACCGCCCGCGCCTCGAACTCGAAACGGCGCAGGAACTGCGGATCGCCCGAGTACCGGGAGTCCATCACCTTGACCGCGACCTCGCGTCCGAGCCGGAGGTCGACACCGAGGTAGACCGCCGACATGCCACCCCTCGCGATGGGTGCGTCGATGCGGTACCGGTCCTCGAGGACGGTCCCGAGCATCGGGTCGACGGGGGCGTTCACCCCGCTGAATCTACCTGCATGACCACGCCGTCGGGGGCATCGGCGCGTGTGACCCGCCCCCGGTGTCGGGCGCGCGGAGATCGGCGGTTTCATCGTGCCCGCCTCTACCGCTACGCTTCTTTCCGTGGGTTCCATTCCGTTGTCGCCTGACACCCTGTCCGCTGATGTCGAGATGCTGTCGGTCGACGAGGTCGCCGACCGGCTCGCGGTGTCCACCAACCGGGTGCGCACACTCATCCGCGACCACAATCTGCTCGCCGTCTCGCGCGGTGGCCATCCGGTCATCCCGGCGGTGTTCTTCGACGACGAGGGCGTCGTCAAACACTTCTACGGTCTGGTCGGGGTCCTGCTCGACGGCGGTTACACCCGCGACGAGGCGATGAACTGGTTGTTCACCGTGCAGGAGGATCTCGACCTCCACCCGGCCGCGGCGCTGCACACCGACTCCGCCCGGGAGGTCATCCGCCGGGCGCAGGCTCAGGCTTTCTGACCTCGTCCTCGCCGGCCGCCGGCTGCTCGGGTGTGCCCGTACGTTCCGTGGCCCAGGCCCATCGTCCGAAGCGGCCGAGCCGCAACGGGTCCGGACGTAGCAGCGACCAGGCGGCGAGTCCCGCGAGCAGGAACGCCAGCGTGAGCTCAACGGGCTTGTAGAAGACGATCGCATCGTCGGGCTGGAAGACAATGAGCATGAACGTCGACGCCCCGACCACGGTCGCGCGCGCCCACGGCGGAAGAGTGAACGCCACGGCGATCGCCAGCGCCCACGTGTAGTACCAGGGGAGTGTGGACGGTTCGAGCAGGAGCACGGCCAGCATCGCCCACGCCATCCCGGCAACCGCATCCCGCTCGTCTCGCCGGTGACGCCACCACAGCGCGACAAGCGTGACAGCGAGGACCACCGACCCGATCGCACGCGTGATCTCCAGCACCGGTTGCAGATTCAGAGCGACGAACGGTGCGGCGACCAACGTGACGACATGGGCGACGAAGGTCGGGATCGTGAACCAGTTGATGATCACGTCGGCCCAGCCCAGTCCCGTCAGCCAGCCGAGCCCGAGGCCCACCAGCAGGGTCCAGAGTCCGAACACCGCGACGGAGATGCCGACGATCGCGGCGAAGACGCCGACGACGTCGCGGGCGGTCACCGGGCGGCGGGACCGTATGTGGGACAGCCAGATCCACAGCACGAACGGCACCGCTATCCCCGCGGTGACCTTGATCGACACCGCGAGCGCGAGGACCGCCGTGCCGGCGACGTGACGTCCGGTCACGACCAGGACGACACCGGTGGTCAGTACGCCGGCCATCAGGAGTTCGACGTGGGGTCCCGCGACGAGGTGGATGAGGACCATCGGATTGAACAGGGCCAGCCACAGTCCCGCCTGCGGTGAGGCGCCGAAATGCCGTGCGAGGCGGGGGACCGCCCACAGCGACAAGAAGAGTCCGGGTAGGAGGACGAGTCGCACGGCGAGGATGCCCGCGACGACGTGGTCGCCGGTCACCTCGGTGACGACCCGCAGCAGACCCATGGTGAACGGCCCGTACGGCGCGGTGGTGGTGGCCCAGACCGTCGCCATGCTGTCGACGAGCGGACCCGGGTGGTGGGCCGGGCCGTCGGCGTAGGGGTTGAACCCGGCACCGAAGACCGCCCCCTGCGCGAGGTAGGCGTAGACGTCGCGGCTGTAGACCGGCACCGCCACGAGCAGCGGTGCGGCCCAGACGAGTAGCCACCGCTGCAGGGTCCGGACGGACGGGGAGTCCGTGGCGCCCCGGGCGATCCGACGTCCGAGTCGGACCCAGGCGAACACCATGGCGAAGACGCCGAGCCAGAAGAAGATGCCGAAGAGATTCTTGCCGTGACCGTAGGTGATCCAGCTGAGTCCCAGATCGGCGAGTGTCGTGGTGTTGCGGGGCGGGTCGCCGACGCCGAAACTACCCACGCAGACCAGGATCGCGCCGATCGCGCCGATGATCAGATCGCCGCGTGCGGTCCGGTCACGGACGCCCGTGTGTGCGGGCGCCGGGGTCGATGCCTTCACGTCGGACTTCACGCCTCGCGATGAGCGGTCCGGTGGGCGACCGCGGTGAGTTCGCTGCGGATGTCGTCGCCGATGTCGGCGGTGTCGAGTGCACCGATAGCGGCGCCGAGGAGGTCGTCGATCTGCTCCTCCATCTCGGCGACCGCGCCCACGTCGACGAGAAGCCCTCGCGCGGAGCCCAGTTCGTTCTCGTCGAGTGGGCGTCCGATGAAGTCCCGCAAACGGTTCCCGAGAGCGGGGTCGGAGTCGTCGGCGCGACGCAGGGCGGTGGCCAGCAGGGCGGTGCGCTTACCCGAGATCAGGTCGTCACCCGAGGGTTTACCCGTCCGCTCGGGGTCGCCGAAGACGCCGAGCTGGTCGTCGCGCAATTGAAAGGCGATACCGAGGTCGTGGCCGATCTTCCGCAGCGTCGCGACCAGATCCTCCGACGCACCGGCGAGACGTGCGCCGAGCTCGAGCGGGCGGGCCACCGTGTAGGCGGCGGTCTTGAACTCCATCACGCGATAGGCGGCGGCTGCCGAGTCGTCGCCGCTCGCCTCGTTGACGATGTCGAGGAACTGGCCGCCGAGCACCTCGGTGCGCATCGCCGCCCAGGTCGCGCCGACGGCGGGCGGGAGCGCCCGGTACTCGACGGTGCCCGCCGTAACCCCCGGCCGGTGATCGTGCACGAGGTCGTCGGCCCACGCGAGCGCGAGGTCGCCGGCCAGGATCGCGGCGGCCACCCCGTGGTCGGCGGCGTCGCCGGCCCAGGAGGCGGCGGCATGGCGCGACTGGAAGACACGATGCAGCGTCGGGTGCCCCCGCCGGGTGTCGGACTGATCAATGATGTCGTCGTGGATGAGGGCGCACGCCTGCACGAGTTCGAGCGCCGCGCCCACCCGCAGCGCGTCGCGGGCCTCACGACCGACGTTCGACGCCGGATCGGCCTCGGCGCGATCCGATTCGGTCATGCCACACCGCCATCCGGCGAAGGCGAAGACCGGCCGGATCCGCTTGCCGCCCTGCAGGACGAAGTCCCGGACCAGTTCGGCTGCGGTGCCGACCACCGGGGCGATCTCGGCCGCGGCGGGCACCGCGACGTCGAAGAAACTGCGCAATTCGGTCTCGACGGCCGCCGGGACCGCATCGAGCGAGGTCGGCGTGGGGGAGGCGGAGGTCACCCTGCCAGGCTATGCGAATCGCTCTCTACACTGTTCGGGTGACCCCAACCGCTCCGGCACCCTCGATCGTCGAACGCCTGTCCGCCCCGCACCGTGGACCGGTGCCGTTCTCTGTCGAGTTCATGCCGCCGCGCGACGCCGAAGGCGAGGCCCGCCTGTGGCGCGCGGTGCGGATCTTCGAGCGGTTGTCCCCGGCCTTCGTGTCGATGACCTACGGCGCAGGCGGTTCGACTCGCGACCGCACGGTCCGCATCACCGGCGAACTCGCCGCCCAGACCACGCTGCTCCCGGTGGCGCACCTGACCGCGGTCAACCACAGCATCGCCGAGCTGCGGGCGCTCGTCGGCGCGTACGCCGATCAGGGCATTGCCAACATCCTCGCGCTGCGCGGCGACCCGCCGGGTGATCCGCTCGGGGAGTGGATCGCCCATCCCGAGGGCGTCGAGTACGCCGAGGAGCTGGTCCACCTGATCGACACCCTCGGCGACTTCCACGTCGGCGTGGCGTCGTTCCCGGAGGGCCACCACCGTGCCCCGGACCTCGAGCACGACACCCGCAACCTGGTGAACAAGCTGCGCGCGGGCGCCGAGTACTCGATCACCCAGATGTTCTTCGACGTCGAGGACTACCTCCGACTCCGCGACCGGGTGCAGGTCGCCGACCCCGAACAGGGTGCCAAGCCGATCATCCCGGGCATCATGCCGGTGACCTCGCTGGCCTCCATCAAGCGCATGGCCGAGCTGTCCGGTTCGGTGATCCCGCCCAAGGTGATCGAGCGGTTCACCGAGGCCGCCGGTGACGGTCCCGAGGAGGATCGGGCGTCGGTTCGCGCCGTCGGCATCGACTTCGCCACCGAGACCGCGGAACGGCTCATCGCCGAGGGCGCACCGTGCCTGCATTTCTGCAGCCTCAACTTCGCCAAGGCGACCTCAGAGGTGCTCGGCCGCCTCGGTGTGGACGTCGACGCCGCGCTGCACGTCCCCGCCTGACGCGCCGGTTGGTCGCGGCTCCCTAACTGTTCTCGGTCGCCTTCGCGGCCTTCGGGTCGGCGGCCGCCGAGAGGCCCTCACCCGACAGGGTCGACGGCGCGGTGTTGGTGGCGACCGGTCGTCCCGGGCGCGGGCCGCGGTACCGCTTCGCGTAGGCGAGCCGCGCGATGACCAGCACCGCTATCAGGCACACGATGGCGACGAACCAGGACCAGCTGCTGACCGCGGCGGTCGCGGGGTCCGGGTAGGTGGCGTCGGCGGTGAAGTCCGACGGCTCTCCCGGAGCCGGCGTCCAGGTGACCGTCGACTCGCCGACCTGGTCACCATTGGTCGCCGTCACCGGCCCGCCGAAGGTGACCGTCAGCTGGACGAAGTTGCGACCCGGGATGAGCTCGGACAGGTCGGTGTCACCGCGGAATCGGACCACCTCGCCGCTGCGCTTGGCGGTGAGGTCCATCGTCAAGGAGGTCTCGCCGTAGGCGTCGGCGATGATGTCGCCGAGCTGGCCGAACTGGCCTGCGGTGAGATCGGAGAAACTCGCGCGGCTGCCCACGCGGGTGACGGCCTCCTCGGGCCTGTCGCCGCCGGCACCCTTGTCGTCACCGTCGGCGGAGTCCGACTCCTCCTCAGGCGTCTCCTTGTACTCGGTCACCGAGACCTGCCCCATCATCGACTCGGGGAGATCCAGCTGCGGGGCGCCACGGGGATTGTCCGGGGCCGTCGCGACGATGACACTGCCCGAATACCGATCGCCCACCGTCGTCGAACGCTCCAGACAGCCGGCCATCAGCGGCGACAGGAGGAGAGCCACGACCGCCACCGCCACCGGCATCAGCCGGCGGTGTCGGGACTGACCGCGGGAGGACTTCGGTGCACCCTGCTCGGGATTCGACAATCGCACGCTGCTCATCGTGCCAGACACTCAGCCGAACACCTGTCTCCGACGCTCGGCCGAACAGACGTCTCCGACGCTCAGCCGAACAGACGTCTCCCACGTAGGGCAGCGTGGCCCGCGATGTAACCGCTCGCGCCCGTCACCCCGCCGCCCGGATGCGTCGACGCCCCGGCCAGGAGCAGCCCGTCGGCGCCGGGGACGCGATGACCGGCCAGATCCGGGGTCGGTCGCCACATGAACATCTGGTCGATCGACATCTCGACATGCATGATGTTGCCGCCGATCAGCCCGAGTTCGGACTCGAGATCCTCGGGGGTCTGGATGTACCGGTGGGCGATGGACTCCGCGAAACCCGGTGCGTGGCGGTCGACCTCGTCGCACACCGCTGCGGCCGCCTGTGCACCCAGCGTCGACCAGTCGCCCCCGGCGTTGCTCGCGAGCCGGTACGGATGCCACTGCGCCCACAGGTTGATCGCGTGTCTGCCCTCCGGGGCGAGGCCGGGGTCGATCGCCGAGAAGCTCATCGCGACGACGGCGGGCCGCGGAGGCAGTGAACCCACCGCCGCGGCGGCGTGCGCGCGGACCAGGTGTGCACGGTCGGTCACCAGCAGACCGAGGGCGGAGTGGACGCCGTGGGCGGGCAGATCGTCGGGGAGGTCGCGGTAGGCGGGTAGCGCGGTCGTGCCGAGGCGTACCGCCATCCCGATCCCGCTGCCGACGACGATGTCGCGCCGCCAGCGGTCGATGGTCCCGGCGTCGAAACCGCCCGCCGCCAACAGATCCAGGGTCGCCAGGACATGGCAGGCGTTGATCACCGTGGGCGTACACCGACGCTCACCGGATTCGGTCTGCACTCGCCAGTGGTCACCGCACCGGGTGATCGAGACGGCCGGGTCCCCGCACACGATCCGGCCGTCGTCGGCGCCGATGCGGTGGACGAGCGCATCGGTCAGCGCACCGCTGCCGCCGATCGCGCGGCCGGGTGGGATGACGTGCATCAGGGCGGCGAACCCGACCATGGGCGCGGTGCCGGGCGCGTTCATCGGCGGCCCCGACTGCGCGCCGAACCAGGCGAGCCCGGCCTTGAGCTGTTCGGAGTCGAAGTAGCGGTCGAGGAGCGAGTCGCCGGACGTCATGAGTTCGGCGGTGAGGTTCATCATCGCGCCGCTGCGGCGTCCGATCAGGCCGGTGCGTTCGGTGGTGGCCGTCGACCCGAGACCGGCGAACGCCCGCCCGAACTGTCCCATCGACGCAGGTCGGTAGAAGGCGTCCATGACGGCCCGCGCCCGCGGCGTCCAGGTCTCGACGAACTGCCGATACGCCGCGGCATCCTTTGCGCCGCATGCCCGTTCGATGGAGACGCAGGTCGCGTCGAGGTCGGTCCGGAAGACGATCGCCGGCGCCGTGTCGGTCGCCGGCACGAAGGCCCAGGGGTCGCAGTCGACGTAGCGGAGTCCGTGCGAGGCGAGGTCGAGGTCGTCGAGAACAGGGGAGTGCCGGATCATCAGGTGCGCCGAGGAACCGCGATCGATGCGGTACCCGGGGAAACGTTCGACGGTCGACACCGCCCCGCCGGGGATCTCGTCGCGCTCGAAGACCTCGACATCGCGTCCGGCCTTCGCGAGGTAGGCCGCGGCGATGAGGCCGTTGTGGCCACCGCCGACGACAACGGCGTCGCGCCGCTCCCCGTGCCCGCTCATGCGTGTTCCGTGTCGTGCGCTGTCGTCGTTGTCTGTGCCACGCCCTCCATCATCCAGATTGTGGGGGACCGGGGGGCGGCGGTTGCAGGTTCAGCGGCAGCGGACGGCCGAGGAACGCGAACGGACGGGGGTCTCCGGTGAAGGTGAAATGCCGGAGCACGTCCGAGAAACCCATCCGCCGATACAGCGACCAGGCCCGGTTCTGCTCGGCGGGGATCTCCGGCGTCGACAACAGCACATGGCGTTCGGGTCGCTCGGCGAGCAGCCGCGCCAGCAGCAACTGACCGATGCCGCGCCCCTGCGCGGTGGGGTGCACGTGGAGCTCGGTCAGCTCGAAGTAGTCCCGGGCGATCATCTCGATGTCCGCGGGGGAGCGTCCCGTCTGCCGCAGCCCGAGCCGGAGTTGCTGGTTCCACCACTGCCCGGTCGCACCGGTGTAGCCGTAGGCGATGCCGACCAGGACGTCGTCGGGGCCCGTACCCACCGGCGGTCCGACCCGACGCCGGGACGTCGGCATCGACTGCGCCTCGTGCGGGGGCAGGGTGGCGACCGCGCCGACCGCACGCCAGCCCGGCCGGGCGATGTGTTCACGCCACAGCGACGCCCGGTGCACCTCGGTCCCGCGGGGATACCCCATCGCGGTCACATAGACGTCGAGGGCGGGCTCCAGCCACACGCGGGAGTCCTGACCACCGAGGTTCACCAGACGAATCGTCAACGTCGGATCGTCTCCGGGCTCACCGAGCGGGCCCGCACCGCCCCGGCCATGCGCTCTCCGACCATCTGGTGTGACTGTCCTCTCGGTATGGCGGGCTCCGCGGAATCGGGTCGCGGGAGTCGGTGTTGAAGAAGGATGCGGGCGCGGCCCCACGCCTTGAAGAGACGCGCACCGCTAGCTATATTGAACGTGTCGAACGGGTGTTCGATGAATGTGCCTCCGCAAGCTGTTCGCGTTCATCCCGACGACATGACGGTCCGGTGGCGGACGAGGGAAGCGTCTGCCACCGGACACCGTCGCCAGCGAGTGAGGAGGATGCCATGCCCGGACGGCCCACATCCCGCCGGTCCACCCCCGTCGACCCGGTGATGGTCGGACGTGCGCGCGATCTCCTCCAGCGTGCCCATCTCCTCCTCGACAACGCCGATGGTGTCTCCGACGACGCCGAGCGTTTCCGGCAGTTCTATCTCGTCGCCCTCCGTGCGGCCGGTGCCGCGATCGCCATCGGCGAGCCGGCCGGCCCCGCCCGCCGCAAGACGTCGAACGCCTGGACCCGTATCGGTGTGGTCGCTCCCGACCTCGCCCCGCTGGCCGCGCGGTTCGCCACGCTGTCGCCCGTCCGGATGAAAATCGAGTCGGGGATCATCCGAACACTCGACCCCGACAGTGTCGCCGGCATGCGACTCCTCGTCCTCGACTTCCTCCGGCAGGTCGAGACCTTGGTCATCGCTTACGAGCAAGGCAAATTCGGGACAGAGGACCCCCAAATCGGGCGAACTGCGTGAGGCCGGACACACTTTCGGCGTTCCGTTGTCGTTCCGGTATGTGCATCCGGGCCCACAACAGTGAGTAATGGTGGTCGCGGCTGATTTCACCTCGTATCATGGGAGAATAAGGCGCAGACGCCTCACCGGTCGCGGTTGACCGTCGTCGGCGTCGCGGATCAGGGAGAAGGAGGGTCGGTGCCACTTTCGGAGCACGAGCAACGCATGCTCGAACAGATCGAGAGCGCTCTGTACGCGGAAGACCCCAAGTTTGCGTCCAGTGTCAAGCGTCGTCGGCTGGGTAAGTCGAGTGGCCGTCGTCGCCTACAGGCGGTGGCGGTCTTCGTCGTCGGCCTCGTGATGCTCGTCGGCGGTCTCATCGTCAAGATCGACATCGGGGGCTTCCCGATCGTCAGCCTCCTCGGCTTCCTGGTGATGTTCGGTGCCGGCCTCTTCGCCCTCTGGGGTGACGACCTCGCCGACTCCGCGACCGCCGCGCCGCGCGCGGGAGGCAAGAAGCAATCCGGGTCTTCCGGCTCCAAGCGCAAGCTGTCGGAGCGGATGGAAGAACGATTCAACCGTCGGTTCGAACAGGAGTAGATCTCCGGTCGGTCTGACGGCCACGACCCTCGAGAGCCGCGCACCCATGTGGGTGCGCGGCTCTTTTGCTGTGCACGACCCGGCTTCTCACGTGCGATTCGGCGCGCTGTCGACCATGTCCCCACCGTCACCCACTCCCGGCCCCCACCTGCCCCCACCGGCGTTCCCCACCTTCCCCCACCCGAGTTCCCCACTTTGCCCCACCTGGGAAGAAGCACTGGTCGCATGGGCATCTGAAGCCTCAGAAAGCCCGTCTGTCACACGATCGATGGGCAAGGCGACACGCGTTCACGCACGGGACACGCACGAAGTGTCAGAAGTTTCACCTGCTTGAACTGGGGATTTGCTGGATAGTGGAGGTCGAGTGGGCTTCTGGGGTGGAAAGTGGAGGAAAGTGGGGTACTGTGGCAGCACTGGGTGAGGCGATCCGGAGCGCGGAACCCAGGGGCAGGAGGTGTCGACATGTCTGTGCGATTCGTCGGCACCTACACGCCCAAATTGGACGACAAAGGGCGACTCACGTTGCCCGCCAAGTTCCGCGATGCACTGGCAGGAGGGGTAGTGGTCACCAAAGGCCAAGACCACAGCTTGTCGGTGTATCGGACCGAAGAGTTCGATGCGATCGCGGCGAGGATCGTCGAGGCGTCACGCAACGACCCTGACCTGCGTGCGTTTCAGCGGACCTTCTTCGCCGGTTCGGAAGAACAGCGACCGGACGGCCAGGGCAGGATCAGCCTGTCCTCCGACCATCGCGTCTACGCGGGACTGTCCAAGGAGTGCGTGGTGTTCGGCAGCTTCGATCACCTCGAGATCTGGGATTCGGCCGCATGGGACGAGTACCAGTCGCAGCACGAGGAGAACTTCTCGGCAGCCAACTCGGCCGCGTTGAACGCGGTCTTGTAGCCGAGAGGGGACGAGGCGAAGCGGTACTCGGGCTTCGGGTGGCACGAGGCCCCGATCCGGTCCGACCCTGGCGTACTTCCCCAACGCCAGGTACGGAATCGGATCGGGACCTCGCTCCATCCGGGGCGCGGCCCGACGGTGATGAACCGTCCGCCCGCGACATGAAACTCCTCCGACAAGTCCTTCGCACCGAAACGCCGACTCTGCCGACCGACATGGCCGACACGCCGATGGGGGCCCTCCGTGGATGACACTGGTGACGACACTCGCCGCTCCGGCGAGTTCGGCCACATCCCGGTCATGGGCCGGCGCATCGTCGAATTGCTCACCCCGGCACTGGAATCAGAAGACCGGCGGGTCTTCCTGGATGCGACGCTCGGTGCCGGTGGGCACAGCGAACTCATCCTGAACACATTCCCCAACGTGCACCTCGTCGGTATCGACCGCGATGCCTCCGCCCTGGACATCGCGCGGCGCCGACTCGAACCGCACGCGGACCGGATCTCCCTGCACCAGGCCACTTTCCACGAGATCGCCGACGTCCTCGACGACGCCGGTGAGGAAACCATCGACGCCGCCCTGTTCGACCTCGGTGTCTCGTCGATGCAGCTCGACCAGGCCGGCCGGGGTTTCGCCTACTCGGTCGACGCGCCCTTGGACATGCGGATGAACTCCGACGACCCGCTCACCGCGGCGGACGTCCTCAACACCTACGGTCACGGCGAACTGGCCCGTGTGCTCTCCGAGTACGGGGAGGAGCGCTTCGCAGGCAAGATCGCCTCGGCGGTCCTGCGGGAGCGCGAGAAAGAACCGTTCACGACGAGTGCACGTCTCGTCGAACTGCTCTACGCCACCATCCCGGCGGCGACCCGGCGGACCGGTGGCCACCCGGCCAAGCGCACCTTCCAGGCCCTGCGTATCGAGGTCAACCACGAACTCGACGTCCTCCGCGAGGCGTTGCCGACCGCGCTGTCGGCGCTCACCGTCGGCGGCCGTGTCGCGGTGATGAGCTACCAGTCGCTCGAGGACCGGATCGTCAAGCGGGAGTTCGCGGCCCGCACGACCTCGACCTCGCCGCCTGGCCTGCCCGTCGAGTTGCCCGGCACCGCCGCGGAGTTCCGCCTCGTGACCCGCGGCGCCGAGCGTCCCGACGACGAGGAACTGACCATCAATCCGCGATCGGCACCGGTTCGAGTCCGGGCGGTCGAACGAGTCGAGAAGAAGGGCTGATCATGACGATCCTGCACGACGCCCCTCGTCGCTCCGGCTCCGGCCGTTCCGACGACAAGCGTTCCGGCTCAGATCGTTCCGGCGCTGGACGTTCCGCCACCGAACAGAACAGTCGTCGGTCGCGGCGCGCCCGCATCGAGTCCGAGCGCGCGACCCGTTCGCGGGCGGCCCAACGCGCGCTGGATCGCCGTCACAAGCGAATGGCCACCGGCGCGGTCGCACCGCGTGCGGCCCGCGGCGGGCTGTCGATGTCCGGTGTCTCGCTTCGAGAACGGTTGCAGCACACACCTTTCGTGGTCCCGGTCATCGCATTGCTGGTCCTGGGCCTCGGTCTGAGCCTGTGGCTGTCCACCAAATCGGCCCAGGACTCCTACAAGCTCGGCATCGAGCGGACGGAGAACCAGTCGCTCATCGACCAGCGGGATGCGCTCAAGCGGACCTACGAATCCGGCAACTCTGCTCCGGAACTGTCCCGGGAGGCAACCCGACTCGGCATGATCCCGTCGGACAACCCGGCACGGATGATCGTCGACGACCCGCGCCGGCCCCGCATCGTCGGGAAACCCGCACCGGCGTCGGGGAAGCCGATGGCCGACCTCAACCCCGAACTGAAGCCCGACCCCACCGAGACCATCGACCCGCGCAAGGTGGACGACTCGATCGGACTCGGCGGCGGCGCCGTCGGCGCACCCAACCCACCGGCCCAGCAGACCCCGGGTCAGCAGACCCCGGCCCCGTCGACCCCGGGACAGTCCGGGCCCACGCCGTCGCCGCAACCCGTTCCGGCGCAACCCGATCCGGCCCCCGGGCAGGGGGAGGCCTCGCCGCCGGCCGAGTCGGGGCCCGCGCCCTCGAGCCCGATCCCGGCGCCGAACGTCGTGCCCCGGACGTGAGGTGGCCGCGGGTCGTAAGGGCTGTCACAGTGCGCCCACCGATCTGCAACCCGCCGACGCCAAATCCCTGTCACGACCTTGAAGCGGTGAACAATTGACGACCATGACACGTGCGACCTTCGAGCGACTCGGCCACGCGCCGTCTCGCCCGGGACGTCGCCCGGGCCAGGGATCCCGCGCGACCGCAGGCGGCCCGGGTGGCCGCGGACCGGGAAAGGGCGGTCCCCGAAACAGCGGGGGACTGCACAGTTTCGGATTCCGGACCAAGGTGTTCGGAGTCGTCGTGCTGCTCGTGGTCCTCGCGGTCGCAGGGAAGATGATCGTCGTCCACACCATCCAGGCCGGGTCCATCTCGGCCGAGGCCGCCCAGCAGCGCGAGTACACGCAGGTCCTGACGGCCAAGCGTGGTTCCATCCTCGACCGCAACGGTCGCCCGCTGGCCTACACCGACGAGGCCCGGTCACTGACGTTCCTGCCCAAGGCGGTTCGCAAGTCGATCGATGAGGAGCACCGCAAGAACGACGAACTGCCCGGCGTCGACGAGCGCCTCAAGGAGATCGCCAAGGGCGTCTCGGTGGCACTCGGCGGCTCGATCAGCGAAGAGGACCTCCTCGCGAAGATCACCGGCGACGAGCCCTTCGTCTACCTCGCACGGTCGGTGAGCCCCGACGTCGCCAAGCGCATCACAGAGGAGTTCCCCGAGGTGGGCGCCGACCCGGAGAGCATCCGGCTCTATCCCGGTGGTTCGCTGGCGGCCAACGTCATCGGCGACGTCAACTACGACGGCAACGGTCTCATCGGCCTCGAGGCCTCCCTCGACGCGATCCTGTCCGGCACCGACGGTTCCCGTACCTACGACCGCGGATCGGACGGCGCGATCATCCCGGGCAGCACCCGCAACGTGCACCCGGCCATCAACGGTTCCACCGTCCGCCTGACCCTGGATTCCGACACCCAGTGGTTCGTCCAGAGTCAGGTCATGAAGGCCAAGCAGGCGTCCGGAGCGAAGGGTGCCTCGGCGGTCGTGCTCGATGCCAGGACCGGCGAGGTGCTGGCGATGGCGAACGACGGCACCTTCAACGCCTCGCTCCCGCTGTCGGACCAGCCGAAGGCCGAACTCGGCAACCCGTCGGTCACCTCCCCGTTCGAGCCCGGCTCGGTCAACAAGCTCGTCGCGGCCGCCGCCGCCATCGAGTACGGCCTCACCCGGCCGGACACGGTCCACCAGGTGCCCGGCAGCATCCAGATGTCCGGCGTCACCGTCCGCGACGCCTGGGAGCACGGCGTCGAGCCGTACACGACCACCGGCATCTTCGGTAAGTCGTCGAACGTGGGCACGCTGATGCTCGCCAAGCGCATCGGTGAGGAACGCTTCGCCGACATGCTCAAGCGATTCGGGCTCGGCCAGCGCACCGGCGTCGGCCTCCCGGCCGAGAGCGCCGGCGAGGTCCCCGCACTGAGCCAGTGGTCGGGCGGTTCCTTCGCCAACCTGCCCATCGGGCAGGGTCTGTCGATGACGCTGCTGCAGATGACCGCGATGTACCAGGCGATCGCCAATGACGGCCTGCGCATCCCGCCGCGGATTCTCGCCGGCGAGGAGCGCGACGGCGACACCACGGAGGGGCATGCTCGTCCCGAACCGGTCCGCGTCGTCAGCGAGGAGACCGCCCGGACGGTCCGCGACATGTTCCGCTCGGTGGTGCAGGACGATCCGATGGGCGTGCAGATGGGTACCGGCACCAAGGCGGCCGTCAGCGGCTACCAGGTCTCCGGCAAGACCGGTACCGCCCAGCAGGTCGATCCGTCGTGCGGCTGCTACTCGAACTCGCGCTACAACATCACGTTCGCCGGGATCGCCCCGGCCGACAACCCGCGCTACGTCATCGGGATCATGCTCGACAACCCGCGCCGCAGCTCCGACGGCACCGGGGGACAGTCCGCCGGACCGCTCTTCTCGACCATCGCGTCGTGGATGCTGCAGCGCGCCCAGGTCCCGCTCTCTCCGCCGACCCCGAGGCTGACCCTCACCGCGAAGTGACCCCCACCCCGTTGGTCGGCGCACCGCGTCCCGGACGCCGATCCCGGGGTCGGTATCGTGAGTGCAATTCTGCGCCGAACACGAATGGGCCCGCGGTGATCGGACCGCGAACACCCCGACCACCAGCACCCAGACCACCAGCACCCCGACCACCAGCACACCGACCGAGAACAACCGAGGAGGCGAACACATGACGTCTCGTGGTTCCTCGCACAAGGGATCGGCCGGCAGACGCAAGGGCAACAAGAAGGTCCCCGGTCGTCCGCGCGAGGTCGCGCCCACGGCCGTGACGGTCCTGTCGACGGCCACCGGCGCCCGGCTCGACCTCGTCGGCGGCGCCGACCGCGACACCAGCGTGCAGGGCGTGACCCTGCGCGCCCAGGACGTCCAGCCCGGCGATCTGTTCGCGGCCCTCCCCGGTGCGGCCACCCACGGCGCGCGGTTCGCCGACCAGGCGGTCGCCGCCGGGGCGACCGCGATCCTGACCGATCCGGCCGGCCGCGCCGAACTGAGCCGCGTCCTGCCGCCCGAGACCGCCGTCGCGGTCCTCATCCACCCCAGCCCGCGGACCGTGCTGGGCAGCGTCAGCGCCCGTGTCTACGGAAACCCGTCGCAGCGACTGAAACTGATCGGGATCACCGGCACGTCGGGCAAGACCACCACGTCGTATCTCGTCGAGGCGGCCCTGCTCGCCGCCGGGCACTCGGTGGGACTCATCGGAACCGTCGAGACCCGCGTCAACGGCGTCGCGCAGCCCAGCTCGCTGACGACTCCGGAGGCCCCGACCCTGCAGGCGTTGCTGGCGTCGATGCTCGAGGACGGTGTCGACGTCGTCGTCATGGAGGTGTCCAGCCACGCGCTGTCGCTGGGCCGCGTCGACGGCGCGCACTTCGCGATCGGGGCCTTCACCAACCTCTCGCAGGATCATCTGGACTTCCATCACACGATGCGCGCCTACTTCGACGCCAAGGCGCAGTTGTTCGTGCCGTCGTCACCGAACCACGCGGTACGCGCCGTGGTCTGCGTCGACGACGAGTGGGGCCAGCGGATGGCCGATCTCGCCCGTCGCCCCGGCGAGGCGGCGCATCTGCAGCCGGTGACGGTGTCGACCGGTCCGACGCCCGCTCACTGGCATGCGGGCCCGTCG
Organism: Gordonia sp. GN26; assembly: GCF_054823965.1. Taxonomy (NCBI): domain Bacteria; kingdom Bacillati; phylum Actinomycetota; class Actinomycetes; order Mycobacteriales; family Gordoniaceae; genus Gordonia; species Gordonia sp. GN26. Next base: position 20,203 of record NZ_JSYC01000165.1, read on the forward strand.
GACCTCGCCGGCGACGGCACCTCCCACACCCCGATCACCGAACCCGACGGCGACCACGTCCTGGTCATGCCGCTCCCGGGCCGCTACAACGTGGCCAACGGACTGCTGGCCGTCGCGGTGGCCCATGCGGCGGGTGTGCCGATCTCCACCGCGCTCGACGCGGTCGCGTCGGTGAGCGTGCCGGGACGTCTGCAGCGGGTGGATCGCGGTCAGCCGTTCCTCGCCCTGGTCGACTACGCGCACAAACCCGGAGCCGTCGAGGCCGTCCTGGCGACCCTGCGAGGTCAGCTCGGGGAGGGACCCGGCCGCGTGGCCATCGTGGTCGGTGCCGGCGGCGACCGTGACGCGGGCAAGCGGCCGCTGATGGGGGAGGCCGCGGCGCGCGGTGCCGAACTCGTCATTGTCACCGACGACAACCCGAGGTCGGAGGAACCGGCCGCCATCCGGTCCGAGGTTCTCGCCGGCGCCCGCGGCGTCGACGCCGCCGACCGCCCGGCCGGTGCCGAACCGGTACGCGAGGTCGGGGATCGTGCGGCGGCGATCGCCGAGGCCATCGCCTGGGCGCGGCCCGGCGACATCGTGCTGGTCGCGGGCAAGGGGCATGAGGCAGGGCAGGAGATCAACGGCGTGAAGCATCCGTTCCACGACCGCGAGGTCGTCGCACAAGCGCTGGACGAGTTGCCGGACGCGACCACCGACCCGGTGGGCGCGGAGGGTGATCGATGACCGAACCGCTCGTCACGGTGATCCGCGGGGATGCGCCGGTGACGGTGGACGACGCACGTCTGCTCATCCGCCGGCTCGCCGAGCACGCCGGCGCGTTGCGCGGCAGCACCGCGGCGGACACGCGCGGCCAAGCCGCGGGGAATCGACCGCGAACCTGGGCGATCATCGCCGAGGTCGCCAGCTCCGACGGGACCGCCGAGAACCAGCGCGTCGTCGAACACGATCTCCTCGGACGTCTGGCCGTTCGGCTGGCCGTCGACAAGACTCTCTGCGTGGGCGACTCCCGGTCGGTTCATGCCCTGCATCAGGGCGCCGTCATGGAGGGGTCCTGGGGCGACGAGGCGCGCATCGTCGACACGGTCGAGGCCGCCGCGGCACTCGTCGACACCGACCCGGACTGGCGGCCCGCCGCCGGTGATGTCATCCTCCTCGCGGCGGCGAGCGCCGACCTCGACTCGGTGGTCACGGCGTGGGGTGCGAGCTGCGGATGGCAGATCCGCGAGGATACTGACTCCGGTCCCGGCGACGAGGGGACCGCATCATGAGGGCACGCGATGAGGCGCGCCTGCCGAGAACACTGAGCAGAGTCGGAGAGAAGAGCGTGGCGGGGAACGGACGAGCGAACACGAGGGCAGCACGGTGACCCAGATCCTCCTCGCGGGTGCGATCGCGATCGCGGTGTCGATCCTGCTGACCCCCGTGCTCATCAAGGTGTTCTCCAAACAGGGCTTCGGCCAGGAGATCCGGGTCGAGGGCCCCCAGAGCCACCAGACCAAACGCGGCACGCCGTCGATGGGCGGCGTCGCGATCCTCGCAGCACTCTGGGCGGGCTACTTCGGTTCGCATCTCGTCGGGTTGTTCACCGACGCCGGCAACGGACCGACCGCGTCGGGCCTGCTCGTGCTGGGCCTCGCGACCGCGCTCGGCATCGTCGGCTTCCTCGACGACATCATCAAGATCCGCAAGCACCGCAACCTGGGACTGAACAAGACCGCGAAGTCGATCGGTCAGTTCATCGCCGCGATCCTGTTCGGTGTCCTCGTGCTGCAGTTCCGCAACGACTACGGTCTCAGCCCGGCCAGCACCCACCTCAGTTATGTGCGCGACATCGACGCCATCGGCCTCGGCGCGGTGGTCTTCGTGGTGTTCTGCTGGCTCGTGGTCGCCGCGTGGTCGAACGCGGTGAACTTCACCGACGGCCTCGACGGTCTGGCCGCCGGTTCGATGGCGATGGTCCTCGGCTCCTACGTCCTGGTGACCTTCTTCCAGTTCGTCAACGCCTGCGCCGGCGGTGCCAAGCCGCCCAGCGACATCCCGACCGGGTGCTACCAGGTCCGCGACCCCCTCGACCTCGCGATCATCGCGGTGGCCGGCGGCGGTGCCTGCCTCGGCTTCCTGTGGTGGAACGCCGCACCGGCGAAGATCTTCATGGGTGACACCGGCTCGTTGGCGCTCGGCGGCATGCTCGCCGGCCTGTCCATCACGACCCGGACCGAACTCCTCGCGGTCGTCATCGGTGCGCTGTTCGTCGCCGAGATCATGTCGGTGGTCATCCAGATCGCCTTCTTCCGGACCACCGGCCGCCGTGTGTTCCGGATGGCGCCGTTCCACCACCACTTCGAATTGGGCGGGTGGGCCGAGACGACGGTGATCATCAGGTTCTGGCTACTCACAGCCATAGCCTGTGCGCTCGGCCTGTCGCTCTTCTACGGCGAGTTCCTGGCCACCAATGGCTGATCCGCGCGACGAGAACTCCGCGTCTACCGGCGACCCACTGGGGTTGACCGGTAAGACCGTGGTGATCGGCGGCGCGGGAACTGCCGGCATGTCGGCGGCCCGGTACCTGGTCACCAGGGATGTCCGCATCCTGCTTGCCGACGATCGGTTCGCCGCACGCGACGCCGACGCCGCCGACCGGGATGCGGCGGTCGCTGCCGTCCCCGGGGTCGCGGACCTGATCGGGCAGGGCGTCGAGGCCGTTGCGATCTCCGATCTGCTGGCCGACCCCTCGTGGACCGCCGACACCGCGGTCGTGATCGTCTCGCCCGGATTCGCCCCCACCCACGACCTCGTCGTGCAGGCCGCGGCGGACGGTGTGCCGGTGTGGGGCGAGGTCGAGTTGGCCTGGCGGGTCGACGCCGCGGGTCTGCTCGGGGAGCCACGCACCTGGCTGGTCGTCACCGGCACCAACGGCAAGACCACCACCACCTCGATGCTCGCCGACATCGTCGAGCGCTCCGGGCGTGCCGGCGCGGCGTGCGGCAACATCGGCCTGCCGGTTCTCGATGCCATGCGCGCGACGCCCCGCGTCGACGTGCTGTGCGCCGAGCTGTCGTCGTTCCAACTGCACTGGGCACCGTCGGTCGCCCCGGCTGCCGGGGTGGTGCTCAACGTCGCCGACGATCATCTCGACTGGCACGGCACCTTCGACGCCTATGCACTGGCCAAGGCCGGTGCGCTGCGCGGCGACATCGCGGTCGTCGGTCTCGACGACGCAGTTGCATCAGGTCTGCCGGGCGCGGGACGCCGGGTCGGCTTCACGCTCAACCCGCCGCAGGACGGCCAGCTCGGCGTCGAGGACGGGCAACTCGTCGACCGTGCCTTCGGTGCGGGTCGTCTACTGCCGGCCGGCGCCGTGCATCCGGCCGGTCCGTCGGGCGTCGCCGACGCCCTCGCCGCCGCCGCACTCGCCCTCTCGATCGGTGTCGAGCGCAACGCCGTCGAGGCCGCGCTCACCGATTTCCGGCCTGCCGCCCATCGCGGCGAGGTCGTGGCGACGCGCGACGGCATCCGCTTCGTCGACGATTCCAAGGCCACCAACCCGCATGCCGCCCAGGCTGCGGTCGCCGCATACAACCGCGTGGTGCTGATCGCGGGCGGCCTGCTCAAGGGCGCGTCGATGGACGCCATGCTCTCCGCCGTCGGCGATCGGCTCGCCGGGGTGGTCGCCATCGGCCGGGATCGTGAGCTGGTCGTCGAAGCGATCGCGCGACACGCCCCAGAAGTCCCAACAGTCACAGTATTCACAGGGGACGATGGCACGGTGAACGTGCATCGCCAGGGTCAGACCGCACCCGTCCTCTCGTCGACCCAAATCCCGGGATCAGACGCCGCCGTTGCCGTGATGGACCGGGCGGTCGCCGAGGCATGGGAGCTCGCCGCGGCGAGCGACCCGAAGCCCGACGCGGTGCTCCTCGCACCCGCCGCGGCATCGCTGGACATGTTCGCCGGCTACAGCCGGCGCGGTGACGCGTTCGCGCACGCCGCACAGGACATCGCCGGCACCCCCACCTCGCGGTGAGTGGCGTGCGTACCGACAAGACCGCGGTCGACGCCGCGGACGACGAGAGCACCTTCGACGACGGGGACACGTTCGACGACGGAACGGACGAGACCACGGACGAGGGCCGGACCGCCACCGTGCGGCGGAAGGCGTCGAAGCCGGTGGCCGAGGTCTCCGCGGCGGCCTCGACCGCGGCGTCGGTGACGGCCTCGCTGCCGGCCATGCTCGTCGAAGGCGTGCGCAACCTCCTGGCGCGGCCGCTGGCCTCCTACCAGCTGGTCCTCACGATGGCGTTCATGCTGACAGCCTTCGGTCTGGTCATGGTGCTGTCGGCGTCGTCGGTCGAGGGGTACTCGCAAGAAGGATCGGCCTACGGATTGTTCACGACGCAGGTCATCTTCGCCGGACTCGGCCTCGTCGTCTTCTACTTGATGCTGCGGGTCCCCGTCCGTCTGCTGCGGCGCTTCGCCGCGCCGTCGATGGCCATCGCCATCCTGCTGCTCGGGCTGGTGCTGATCCCCGGCATCGGCACGCTCAGCCAGGGCGCCCGACGCTGGTTCGTCATCTCCGGTGTGTCGGTGCAGCCCTCGGAGCTGGTCAAGGTGGCGCTGTGTATCTGGGGTGCGCACCTGCTCGCCTCCCGGCGCCGGGACAACGCCTCGATCAAAGAGCTCCTGATCCCGCTGGTCCCGGTCGCGATGCTGGTCTGCGTGCTGATCATCCTCGAGCCGAACCTCTCGACGACGATCACCATCGCCATCATCGTCGGCGCGATGCTCTGGTTCGCGGGGCTGCCGATCAAGGTCTTCTCGGCCTTCGCCGTCTCCGGTGTGGTCCTCGCGGTGATCCTCGCGCTCGTCGAGGGTTACCGCTCGCAGCGTGTGATGAGCTTCCTCGGCGGTATCGACGACCCGCAAGGTGCCGGCTACCAGGCCCGCCAGGCGACCTACGCGCTGGCCAACGGCGGCGTCTTCGGTGTGGGCCTCGGGCAGTCGAGCGCCAAGTGGAACTACCTGCCCAACGCGCACAACGACTTCATCTTCGCCATCATCGGCGAGGAACTCGGCCTCCTCGGTGGCCTGCTGGTGGTGTTCCTGTTCGTGCTGCTGGGTTACATCGGCTTCCGCATCGCACACCGTTCGACCGATCCGTTCCTGCGCCTGATGACCGCGACCATCACCGTGCTGATCCTCGCGCAGGCGTTCATCAACATCGGCTACGTCATCGGCCTGCTGCCGGTCACCGGTATCCAGCTGCCACTCATCTCGGCGGGCGGTACATCGACGCTGACGGTGCTCGCGATGCTCGGCCTCCTGGCCAACGCGGCGCGACACGAACCCGAGGCCGTAGCGACCCTCACCGCCGGATCGCAGGGCCGTCTGGCCCGGATCCTGCGGCTCCCGACGCCGGTGGCCTACCGGCAGACGCGGGCCGAGACCCTGCGAGATCGGCTCGACCAGCGTCGCTCGGCGAGCGGACGGCCCGCGGGCCGCACCGCGGGACGGGGTGCACCGGGACGGGTCGGGACATCCGGGCGGGCGGGAGCGTCGACCCGTCGCGGACGACCGGCCGAACCGGCTCCGGGCCAGGGCCGGTTCACCATGCCGTGGAAGCGGACGAAGACTGCCGAACCGGCACCCGCACGGGGTGCATCCGCACGACGTCCGGCAACGGCCGGTCGCACCCGACCTGCGCCGTCGGCACGAGCGGGCGTCGACTACCGTGGCGGGTATCCCGGCGCCGGCAGTGCACGTCGCTCGGCGTCACCGGGATGGCGGGCGGGCGCGCATCAGCCGCGGACGCCGAGGTCCGCCGACCCCGGGCGCGATCGGCCGACACACGGCCGCGCGGGACGCCGCTGACGGCTCCCGCGACAGGCGATGCCGCTGCGTGGGACAGACGTGCACAGTGGCTGGAGATGGAGTGACAGAGCCGGTGAGTTCGGGTGCAGCACAATCTGATACGACCGGAGGCCCGGGCGGGCGGCCGCTGTCGGTGGTGGTCGCGGGCGGCGGGACCGCCGGACACATCGAACCCGCGCTCGCCGTGGCCGACGCGATCACCCGCATCGACCCGACGGCCCGCGTCACCGCACTCGGGACCAACCGTGGCCTCGAGGTCGACCTGGTGCCCGAGCGCGGATACGACCTCCGGCTGATCCCGCCGGTCCCGCTGCCGCGCAAGCCGGGGATGGACCTGGCCAAGACCCCCGGGCGCCTGGTGTCCTCGGTCGCCGCGACCCGCAAGGTGCTCGCCGACGTGGACGCCGACGTCGTCGTCGGCTTCGGCGGATACGTGTCGGTGCCCGCCTACCTCGCCGCGCAGATGCATCTACGCGGACGCAATCGCATCCCGATCGTCATCCACGAGGCGAACGCCTCGGCGGGTATCGCCAACAAGGTGGGCGCCCGGTTCGCCGACCGTGTCCTGGCCGCCGTCGACGGCTCCGGGCTCGACGCGACCGTCGTCGGCATGCCGGTCCGCGGTGTCCTCACCGAATTGGACCGGCCGGCCCTGCGGGCCAAGGCGCGCCACTACTTCGGACTCGACGAGGATGCCCCGACCCTGCTCGTCTTCGGTGGTTCGCAAGGCGCGCAACGCATCAACGCCGCGGTCTCGGGCGCGGCCGAAGCCCTCGCGAAGGCAGGCATCGGTGTCCTGCACGCCTACGGACCCAAGAACTCGATCGACCCGGTGATCGTCGAGGGCGCCCCGCCGTACCGCGGAGTCGGCTACCTCAAGCGGATGGACCTCGCCTACGCCGCCGCCGATCTGGTGATGTGCCGGTCCGGCGCGATGACCGTCGCCGAGGTGTCGGCCACCGGTCTGCCCGCCGTGTACGTCCCGCTGCCGCACGGCAACGGCGAACAGCGCCTCAACGCGCTACCGGTCGTCGAGGCCGGTGGCGGACTCATCGTCGAGGACTCGGCGGTCAGCGCGGAGTGGGTGGCACGCGAGGTCCCGGCCCTGCTGCAGGACACCGAACGACTGCAGAAGATGTCCGCGGCGGCCGCGGGCACGGGCCATCGCGATGCCGCCGCGGCCGTCGCCGACGCCGCCCTCGAACTGGCTCGTGGGTTCCGGGCGGGCCGGGGACCGTCCCGTAAGGCGTTTCGTTCGCGCCGATCGGCCGGCGAACAGTGACAATTGGACGGGACCGGGTCGGAGGGGACAGGGACGGCGAGACGACCGGACCCGGAGTGGGAGGTGACGACATGAGCGAGGGGACGACTGTGGGAACCGGAGGACTGCCGCCGCAGCTGGCCCGCGTGCACATGGTCGGCATCGGCGGCGCCGGCATGTCCGGGCTCGCCCGCATCCTGCTCGCCCGCGGCGGCCAGGTGTCCGGATCGGACGCCAAGAACAGCCGGGGCATCCTCGAACTCCGCACCCGTGGCGCCCGTGTCCAGGTCGGACACGATCCGTCCGCACTCGACCAGATCCCGGGCGGCCCGTCGGTCGTGGTCACCACCCACGCCGCCATCCCCAAGACCAATCCCGAGCTGGTGGCCGCACGCTCGCGGGGGATCCCGATCCTGCTGCGCCCGCGTGTGCTCGCCCAGCTCATGGAGGGTGACCGGACGCTGCTGCTGGCCGGGACACACGGCAAGACCTCGACCACGTCCATGGCCGTCGTCGCACTCCAGCACGCCGGCAGCGACCCGTCGTTCGCGATCGGCGGCGAGCTCAACGAATCCGGCACCAACGCCCATCACGGCGGCGACCCGGTCTTCGTGGCCGAGGCCGACGAGAGCGACGGTTCGCTGCTCGAGTACACGCCCGACGTCGTCGCCGTCACCAACATCGACGCCGACCACCTCGACTTCTTCGGCTCGATCGAGGCCTACGTCGAGGTGTTCGACAAGTTCACCGAACGCATCCGGACCGGCGGCACACTGGTGGTCTGCCTCGACGATCCCGGATCGGCGGCACTCGCCGGACGTGTCCGCGGCGATCTCGCCCAGCGCGGGGTGGAGGTCCTCGGCTACGGCCGCGGCACTCACGCGGTCCTCGCGCCCGGCGTGCCCAACGTGGCGACCCTGCTGTCGTGGGAACCGCGCGCCGCCGGGGGAGCGGCACGGGTCCGTTTCACCGCGCCGGTGACCGGCCCCGCCGACGAGACCGGCACGGTCGTCGAACGGGAACTCATCCTCCCGCTGCCGGGAGAACACATGGCGCTCAACGCGATCGCCGCGGTCATCGGTTCCGTGCGCGTCAACGCCGCGGCGACCGCCGACGCCGCGGGTGCCCTCGACGGCATCCTCGCAGGGATCGGCGCGTTCGGCGGGGTCCATCGTCGCTTCGAGTTCCGCGGGCGCCGCGGCGGCGTCGAGGTCATCGACGACTACGCCCACCATCCCACCGAGGTGCGCTCGGTGCTGTCGGCGGCGCAGTCCATGATGGCCGCGCGGGTCGGCCCCGACGCGCCACGCGGTCGCGTCATCGCGGTCTTCCAGCCCCACCTGTACTCGCGCACGGTCGAGTTCGCCGACGAGTTCGCGGCCGCTCTCGACCTCGCCGACACCGTGGTCGTCGCCGACGTCTACGGCGCCCGCGAGGCACCGATCCCGGGTGTCAGCGGCCGGACCATCACCGACAAGCTGACCCGGCCGTCGGTGTTCGCGCCGGATCTGTCGCGGCTGGCCGGTCAGGTCGCCGGCCTGGCCCGACCCGGAGATGTCGTGCTGACCCTGGGCGCGGGCGACATCACCATGCAGGGTCCCGAGATCCTGGCCGCACTCGGCGCGGACACCGCGACCGACGACGCGACGACCGGTGAGGGCCCCGGCGACGGGGGCCTCACAGGACGGGTCTCGTGATCCGCTGGCCGACCCGCCGCCGGTCCCGCCTGATCCTCGGCACCCTGATGGTCGTCGCCGCGGGGGTCGGGTTGGTCCTGATCGCCTACCTCACCCCGCTGATGGCCGTGCGCGGCACCGACATCCGGGACAACGGTTCGATCCCGGCCGACGAGATCCTGCGCGTCGCGGCCGTCCCTCAGGGGACACCTCTCCTCCAGGTGGACACCCGTGCCGTCGCGCAGCGCGTCGCCGGCATCCCGTCCGTCGAATCCGCCCGCGTCCAGCGGTCCTATCCGTCGACGCTCACCATCACCGTCGTCGAGCGGGTGCCGGTGGTGATCGTGACGAGCGGGGACGAGGTCCACGTCCTCGACCGGTCCGGGGTGTCCTTCCTCCACTACGTCCGCGCCCAGGGCGTGCCGCCGGAGGTGCTCAAGCTCCCCGTCCTCGAGACCCCGAACCCGGGCCCGGCCGACCCCACCACCCGGGAGGCGATCACCGCGGTCGCCGGATTACCGGAATCGCTGGCGCGACAGGTCAAACGGGTGTCGGCGAGCTCTCCGGTCGACATCGAGTTCATCCTCACCGAGAATCGCCGGGTCATCTGGGGCGACAGCGATCGGGGAGCGGAGAAAGCGCGAACCCTCACGTACCTGTTGAGCCGGGACGCCAAGATGTACAACGTCTCGAGCCCCGAGTTCCCGGCCTACAAGTGATCGAGGCGGCCGCGGGTTGCCCGCACGCGCCGGCAATCGCGTCAGATTCGTTGAAGATCTGAGAAATTCACCGAAATTCGGAAGCGACTTCCCGACACGCCGGGCGCTGTTGTGGATACCGGGGCCCGGGATGCCTAGCGTCATCTCCACAACGAACTACTTGACATAACTCTAAATCTATGGTTCAGGTTTAGGGTTTTGCCAGCACCTAGCCGCTGAGACCTCAGCACCGGAACACGCTGAGAGATCAGCAACGGAACATCGAGCACGACCCATTACGAGGAAGGCGAGCGCATGACGCCACCGCACAACTACCTGGCCGTCATCAAGGTCGTCGGCATCGGCGGCGGCGGCGTGAATGCCGTCAACCGCATGATCGAGCAGGGGCTCAAGGGAGTCGAGTTCATCGCGATCAACACCGACGCGCAGGCCCTGCTGATGAGCGACGCCGACGTCAAGCTCGACGTCGGTCGCGACTCCACCCGTGGCCTGGGTGCAGGCGCCGACCCCGAGGTCGGCCGCCGCGCCGCCGAGGATGCCCGCGACGAGATCGAGGAGCTCCTCAAGGGTGCCGACATGGTCTTCGTGACCGCGGGCGAGGGCGGCGGCACCGGCACCGGTGGTGCCCCGGTCGTCGCGCAGATCGCCCGCAAGCTCGGTGCTCTCACCGTCGGCGTGGTCACCCGCCCGTTCTCCTTCGAGGGCAAGCGTCGCGGCGGACAGGCCGAAGCGGGCATCACCGCACTGCGGGAGTCCTGCGACACCCTGATCGTGATCCCCAACGACCGCCTGCTCCAGCTCGGCGACGCGCAGGTGAGCCTCATGGACGCCTTCCGCAGCGCCGACGAGGTCCTCCTCAACGGTGTCCAGGGCATCACCGACCTCATCACCACCCCGGGTCTGATCAACGTCGACTTCGCCGACGTCAAGGGCGTCATGAGCGACGCCGGCAGCGCTCTCATGGGCATCGGTTCGGCCCGCGGTGAGGACCGCGCCAAGAAGGCGGCCGAGTCGGCGATCAACTCGCCGCTTCTCGAGGCGTCGATGGAAGGTGCTCGGGGCGTGCTGATCTCGATCGCCGGCGGCAGCGACCTCGGCCTCTTCGAGATCCACAACGCAGCCACCCAGGTCCAGGAGGCGGCCCACGAGGACGCCAACATCATCTTCGGCACCGTGATCGACGACAACCTCGGCGACGAGGTCCGCGTGACCGTCATCGCCGCCGGTTTCGACGGTGGCACCCCGAAGAAGCGCTCGGACGTGCCCGCCGCAGCCGCCGGCCGTTCGGCCGTCGGTCAGGGGCAGGCCGGCGCGGTGTCGGCGCCGCCGAAGAGCGACCCGCTCTTCGGTGACATCCCCAAGGGATCGGGTGATCCCTTCGGTGGTGAGCGTGAGCCGGAGCCCCCGCGTCGCAACACGGTGCACCTCGACGACGACGATGTCGACGTGCCGTCCTTCATGAAGCGCTGACCCGCATGCGGGTACGTCGTGTGGTCACCACGCGTGCCGGCGGCGTCTCGGTGGCACCGTATGACTCGTTCAATCTCGGTGACCATGTCGGAGACGACCCGGAGGCGGTGTCCGCCAACAGGAATCGTCTGGCCGAGCAGATCGGATTGCCTGCTTCGTCGGTCGTCTGGATGGAGCAGATCCACAGCCGCAACGTGACGGTCGTCGACGGTCCGGTCACCGAACCGGTCCCGGCGACCGACGCGCTGGTGACGACCACGCCGGGCCTCGCGCTCGCCGTGCTGTCGGCCGACTGCGTGCCGGTGCTCCTCAGCGACGACGAGGCCGGCGTGATCGCCGGTGTCCATGCCGGTCGCGTCGGGGCACGCGTCGGCATCGTGCGCGAGACGCTGAAGATGATGGTCGACCTCGGTGCGCGCATCGAGTCGATCGGTGCATTCCTGGGCCCGGCCGCATCCGGCGAACAGTACGAGGTGCCCCCGGCGATGCAGGCCGACGTCGAGAAACATCTGCCCGGGAGCGCGAGCCGCACCACGAAGGGCACGACGGGCCTCGACCTCCGTGCCGGTCTGCGCCGCCAGCTCCTCGAGGCAGGGGTCGCCGGGGTCGCCGTCGACCCGCGCTGCACGATCTCGGACCTGAGTCTCTTCAGCCACCGGCGTGGCGCACCGACCGGCCGCCTGGCATCGGTGATCTGGATGGACGACGAGAGTGCGCCGGACGGGGAGTAGGCCCCCGGTGCTCCACGCGGGGAATGACGGGTGCTCCGCACGGGGAATGATGGGGGACATGAGCGACTCTCTCGATGACGCACGCACCGCCGAGCTGTCCGAGCGCCTCGAATCCGTACGCGGGCGGCTCGACGCGGCCGTGGCGGCTGCCGGCCGGCCCGCCGGGTCGTGTGCGCTCCTGGTCGTCACCAAGTACTTCCCGGCCGAGGATGTCCGTCGACTGCTGAATCTGGGCGTCCGGTCGTTCGGGGAATCCCGTGAGCCCGAGGCCGGCCGCAAGGTCGCCGAGGTCCTCGCCGACTGGGCGCCCGAGGATTCCGCCGACGTACCCGTGTTCGACATGATCGGGACCGTCCAGTCGAAGAAGGCCCGTTCGATCGCGCGGTGGGCGCGCGCGGTGCACTCGGTGGATCGTCCGAAGGTGGTCGACGCCCTGGGCCGGGCCGCGCGAGCCGCGCTCGACGAGGGGGAGCGGACCGGACGTCTGGGGGTGCTGCTCCAGGTGAGTCTCGACGGGGACCCGCAACGCGGCGGCGTCGTCGAGGCGGATCTCCCCGCACTGGCCGATCAGGTCTCCAACGAGGACGCGTTGGCGCTGCGCGGGCTCATGGTCATCGCCCCGCTCACCGGCGAGCGGAAGCACTGGATGGCCGAATCCGCCCGCATTCACAACGCTTTTCGCGATCAGTACGCCGACGCCGTCGAACTGTCCGCGGGCATGTCGGGTGACATGGAAGAGGCGGTTGCAGCCGGCTCGACATGCGTGCGTGTCGGAACCGCGATCATGGGCGATCGGCCGCTACTCTCTCAGTAATCACATTGGTAACAACAGAACCAAGTGACACAACAAGCGCAGATATCTCAGCAAGCACAACGACATCAGATGCACCATCCGGCACGGCTGCACACCGGCGTCGCACGACAGAGAGGCCGACTATGACCACGATGCAGAAGTTCAAGGCTTACTTCGGCATGGTGCCGCCCAGCGAGTACGAGGACGACTACCTCGAGGACGGCTCTGCGCTGCGTGCCCCGTCGCGTGAGCGTGCCTACCGTGACGACTACTACGGTGACGGCTCCTACGACCCCGGTTACGAGCCCTCCCTCCGCGACCCCGGCTTCCGTGAGGCCGGCTACCGCGACGAGATGGCTTACGACGACCGTCATTTCGACGGCGGATACGAACTCGCCGGCGACTTCGTCCCCGAGTTCGCCTACGCCGGACCGCGTCCGGCTCCCGAGGCCCCCATGCGGTCGGCTGCACGCCTCGAACCGTTGCAGCGTTCGTCGAGTGCCGCCCTGCGTGCCGCCTCGTCGCGCCCGGCCGCGCCCGAACACCGTGAGCTCGAGCGTGTGTTCGCCGACGGCCCGCTGCAGAAGATCACCACCCTGCGTCCCTCGGACTACAGCGAGGCCCGCACCATCGGTGAGCGTTTCCGCGACGGCAACCCGGTCATCATGGACCTCGTCGACATGACCAACGACGATGCGAAGCGCCTCGTCGACTTCGCTGCGGGCCTGGCCTTCGCGTTGCGCGGCTCCTTCGACAAGGTGGCCACCAAGGTCTTCCTGCTGTCGCCGGCCGACGTCGACGTGTCGCCCGAGGATCGCCGCAAGATCGCCGAGACCGGCTTCTACAACCACTCCTGATGCAGGTGGGCACCCTCGGTTCGCACCGTCGGGTGCTCTTCAGGCAATCTTGACGCGTGGCTGCGATTTTGTTGGGTGTCCTCTACTACATCCTGTTGGTCTTCTGGTTGCTTCTCCTCGGCAGGCTCGTCGTCGAGCTGGTGCGGACGTTCGCCCGCGAATGGCGGCCCACCGGGGTGGCGGTCGTGATCATCGAGACGGTCTTCACGCTGACCGACCCGCCGATCAAGGCGTTGCGCCGGATCCTTCCGCCGATCCCGCTCGGCCCGATCCGCCTGGATCTGTCGCTGATGATCGTCATGCTCGTCGTCATCATCGCCATGAACATCGTGAACGGTCTCCGCGCCGACGCGGTCGCCGATTCGCTCGCCACCGCACTGGTTCTCATCCGCTCCTGATCCGCCGACGAGTCGCCCACCGGGCCCCTTGCGACCCGGGTACCTTGGGGTACGTCGATGGACTACCGTTGGTTGTCGTCTTCGATGCCCTGCCCGTTCGGAGGAGTTTCGACCGGGCTCGGCATCAAACAGTGCGACCTACGGTTCGCATGTGACAGGATTGGACGCCAGTTACAGATTTTGACTGGTATGAATAGTTAGTGACAACCTGTATTGGTCGAACGACTCACGTCGCGCGATCCGGGTTGGACGGCACGCCAACTGAACACAAGCTTCACCACAGACACGAGGGGAACCGACATGCGGCTGACTCCAGCTGATGTGCACAACGTCGCGTTCAGCAAACCGCCTATCGGTAAGCGCGGCTACAACGAGGATGAGGTCGATCAGTTCCTCGATTTCGTCGAGGCCGAGCTGGCCCGGCTGATCGAAGAGAACACCGACCTCAAGCAGCGCGTCGAGGAACTCGAGGGTGAGGTCGCCGACGCCCGGTCGGGTGCCGGCGCAGCCCCCGCCGAGGAGCGGACCCAGATGTTCGCCAAGCCGCCGGCCCAGGAGCAGCCCGCTCCGGTCCAGCAGCCCGCGGCGTCGAACGACGATGCCAACGTGCGTGCCGCCCGCGTTCTCGCACTCGCGCAGGACACCGCGGACCGTCTGACCGGCAGCGCCCGCGCCGACGCCGACGCGATGCTGGCCGACGCGCAGACCCGCGCCGACACGATGGTCTCCGAGGCCCAGAGCAAGTCCGACGCCATGCTCGCCGATGCGCGCCAGCGTTCGGAGGCCATCCTGGCCGACGCCCAGACCCGTTCCGAGGCGCAGCTGCGCCAGGCGCAGGAGCGCGCGGATGCGCTGCAGAGCGACGCCGAGCGCAAGCACAGCGAGATCATGGGCACGATCAACCAGCAGCGCGGTGTGCTCGAGGGCCGGATCGAACAGCTCAAGACGTTCGAGCGTGAGTACCGTACCCGTCTGAAGACCTACCTGGAGTCGCAGCTCGAGGAGCTGCAGCAGCGCGGAAGCGCGGCACCGGTCGAGGGTGGCCGTCCCGATCAGTCGTTCTCGAACGATCCGGGCAGCGGCGGTTTCAGCAGCTACTCGCCGAGCTGACCTCCCTACCGGACATGCACCCTAGGCTGGTGATGTGCTGACCTTGGCCCTGGGCGCGACCCTCGTCGGGTTCGTGCTGCTCATCCTCGGTCTCATCACCGGGACCGTGTGGCTGGCCGTCGCCTGCATCGTCATCTGTCTCCTCGGTCTGGCCTTCCTGCTCGTCGACGTGTTCTCGGGACGCAACCGGGATTCCGCTCGATCGCTGGAGGACATGGTCCCCGGAGCCGGACGCGATGAGGTCGACGCCGATCGCGACGACGCCGGTTCTCCCGGCGACCCCAGCGATGCCGACGAGTCCCGGACACGCCGGTATCCGACAGCGATGCCGTCGGCACGGGACTCCGATACCGACGGGGAGACGGTTGCCTACGAGCAGCCCTCCTTCGAACCCGGTATGGCCGCACCGTCCGGTCCGACGCCGTCTCGGCCGGAGGTGCCCGAGAGCCGCCCGGCCCCCGAGCGTCGTGAGGGCAACCTCGAGGACTACCTGCGGTCGGTTGGCGAGCCGGTCGGCCGGCCGAACTCCGGTCCGACGCCCGCTCCCGGCCAGGCACCGCCCGGTCGGGGTGCACCGGGCCAACCGCCTCGTGCGCCGTACCAGGCGCCGGGTCAGCAGTCGCCCGGCGGTCAGCCGCCGCGTCCCGATTCGCCGCGGCCGCCGCAGTCCGGGCCGTTCCCGTCGGGTCCGTCCCAGCAGGGGACGCGTCCGCCCCAGTACGGGAATACGCAGTACGGGAACCCGCAGTCGGGGTCTCAGCAGCAGTACGGACAACCGCCGTCGGGGCAGCGTCCGGCGTGGCCTCAGGGCCAGGACTCCGCGCGACCTGACCCCGCCCAGTCGGGTGAGCGGCCGGAGGGGGAGCAGCCCGAGTCCCCGGAACCGCGGCCCGGCCGGCGTCGTGCGCCGGATTTCGATCCGCTCGACCCGAACTGGCGTCCACCGCTCGACTGACCCTCTCGTTCTCGACCACGCACCGCCCGGACGGCGATACCGATTCGCCTGTTCGGGCGGTGCGTCGTTACACTGGTTGACGCGTTGATCCGGCCATCACCGGGGAGCACCCGGAAGAACAGAGCAGCTGCGGTTGAAGCCGAGCAGCGCTCCCAGTAGAACCGGGCGGGAGTGGCCCGTCACAGCCACGGGACCGCACGGGGAGACCCGCGCGATCCGGTGAGTGGCGCCGGAGTGCCGGCGCAAGCGGGGTGGTACCGCGCAGACCTTCCGGTGTGCGTCCCCGTGCCGAGGAGAGACATCACCAGGCACGAGGAGACGAGCCGTGACCGACACGAACGAGACGGGCGCCAACGCGACCGGACGTGTGTACCCCAAGGTCGACATGACGGGTGGGACGGGCCGTAGCGCCCCCGATTTCCCGTCCGTGGAGCAGAACGTCCTGCAGTACTGGGATGCCGACTCGACCTTCGCCGCGTCCATCGAGAACCGTGCCGACGCCGAGGAGTTCGTCTTCTACGACGGCCCGCCCTTCGCCAACGGTCTTCCGCACTACGGCCACCTCCTGACCGGCTATGTCAAGGATGTGGTACCCCGGTACCAGACCATGCGCGGCAAGAAGGTCGATCGTCGATTCGGTTGGGACACACACGGTCTGCCTGCCGAACTCGAGGCCGAACGCCAGCTCGGGATCACCGACAAGTCGGAGATCGAGAAGATGGGCATGGAGAAGTTCAACGAGTACTGCCGTGACTCGGTTCTCCGCTACACCGGTGAGTGGCGTGACTACGTGACCCGTCAGGCGCGGTGGGTGGACTTCGACAACGACTACAAGACGCTCGACCTCGACTTCATGGAGTCGGTCATGTGGGCGTTCAAGGCCCTCTACGACAAGGGCCTGATCTACCAGGGTTACCGCGTGCTGCCCTACAGCTGGTACGAGCAGACGCCGCTGTCCAACCAGGAGTCGAAGCTCGATGATGCCTACCGCATGCGCCAGGACCCGGCGGTCACCGTGCGGATGCCGCTGTCGGTGCCCGAGGGGCCGCTGGCCTCGCTCGACGGTGTCAACGCGCTGATCTGGACCACCACGCCCTGGACCCTGCCGTCCAACCTCGCGATCGCGGTCAACCCCGAGGTCACCTACGTGCACGTCAAGGCCGCCGACGGTCAGCAGTACCTGCTGGCCGAGGCACTGCTGGGCGCGTACGCCAAGGAGATCGCCGAACCCGAGGTCGTCGGCACCCACCTGGGCAAGGACCTCGAGAACCTGTCGTACACACCGCCTTTCGACTTCTTCGTCGGCCACCCCAACTCTCACCGGGTGCTGCTCGGCGACTACGTCACCACCGAGAGCGGCACCGGCGTCGTCCACCTCGCGCCGGCCTTCGGTGAAGAGGACATGGACCTCGCGACCGCCAACGGCATCGAGGTCGTGCAGCCGCTCGATCCGGGCGGCCGCTTCACCTCGCAGGTCCCGCCGTACGAGGGCCAGATGGTCTTCGACGCCAACCCGGTCATCATCAAGGACCTCAAGGCGGCCGGCCGCATCCTGCGCCACGAGACCATCGAGCACTCCTACCCGCACTCGTGGCGGTCGGGACAGCCGCTGATCTACATGGCGGTGCCGTCGTGGTTCGTCGCCGTCACCCAGTTCCGCGACCGCATGGTGGAGCTGAACAAGCAGATCACCTGGGTGCCCGAACACATCCGCGACGGCCAGTTCGGCAAGTGGCTCGAGGGTGCGCGCGACTGGAACATCAGCCGCAACCGCTACTGGGGTGCACCGATCCCGGTGTGGATCTCCGACGACCCGGAGTACCCGCGCATGGACGTCTACGGTTCGCTCGACGAACTCGAGCGCGACTTCGGCGTACGCCCGGACAATCTGCACCGGCCGTTCATCGACGACCTCACCCGCCCGAACCCGGACGACCCGACCGGGCGGTCGACCATGCGCCGCGTGCCCGAGGTCCTCGACTGCTGGTTCGAGTCGGGCTCCATGCCCTACGCGCAGGTGCACTACCCGTTCGAGAACCGCGACTGGTTCGACGGCGGGGACTCGGCCTCGGCGGTGGCGCACAACCCGGGCGACTTCATCGTCGAGTACAACGGTCAGACGCGCGGCTGGTTCTACACCATGCATGTGCTGGCGACCGCACTGTTCGACCGTCCGGCGTTCAAGACCGTTGCGGCCCACGGCATCGTGCTGGGCGACGACGGGCAGAAGATGTCCAAGTCGAAGCGCAACTACCCGGACGTCAACGAGGTCTTCGACCGTGACGGTTCGGACGCGATGCGCTGGTTCCTGATGGCCTCGCCGATCCTGCGCGGCGGCAATCTCGTCGTCACCGAGCGCGGCATCCGCGAGGGTGTCCGCCAGGCGCTGCTGCCGCTGTGGAACGCCTACAGCTTCCTGCAGCTCTACACGGATCGTCCGGCGACCTGGCGGACCGATTCGCAGAACGTTCTGGACCGCTACATCCTGGCCAAGCTCGCGACCACGCGCGATGCCATGACCGAGGCGCTCGACACCTACGACATCGCCGGTGCGTGCGATTCGTTCCGCGAGTTCGTCGAATCGCTGACCAACTGGTACGTGCGCCGTTCGCGTGCACGGTTCTGGGCCGGCCAGGAGGAGGACACCGACGCCTTCGACACCCTGTACACCGTGCTCGAGGTGGCCTCCCGGCTCGCCTCGCCGCTGCTGCCGCTGGCGACCGAGGCCATCTGGCGCGGTCTCACCGGTGGCCGTTCGGTGCACCTGACCGACTGGCCGACCGCCGACGAGCTGCCGGCCGACGCCGACCTGGTCGCGGCGATGGACGAGGTCCAGGCGGTCTGCTCGGTCGCGTCGAGCGTGCGCAAGGCCAACAAGCTGCGCGTCCGCCTGCCGTTGCCCGGTCTGACCGTGGCCTCGCCGACCGCGGCCGCGCTCGAGCCATACGTCGACCTGGTCAAGGACGAGATGAACGTCAAGTCGGTCTCGCTCGCCACCGATGCCAGCGAGTACGGCCGCTACGAGATCGCGGTCAACGCACGCGCGGCCGGCCCGCGCCTGGGCAAGGACGTCCAGCGCGCCATCAAGGCTGTGAAGTCCGGCAACTGGTCGGTGGAGACGAACGCCGAGGGTGCGGAGGTCGTCGTCGCCGACGGCATCGAACTCCACGACGGTGAGTACAGCCGCAAGCTGGTGGCGGTCGAACCGGATTCCACCGCGGAGCTGCCCGGTGGCAAGGGTCTCGTCGTGCTCGACACCACGGTGACCCCCGAGCTCGAGGCCGAGGGCTGGGCCAAGGACCGCGTGCGCGAACTGCAGGATGCGCGCCGAAACCTCGACCTGGACGTCTCCGACCGCATCACGGTGCGCCTCGTCGTACCGGCCGAGCGTCTGGAATGGGCACAGACCCACGCCGACCTCGTCGCCGGCGAGGTCCTCGCCGTGGAGTTCGACGTCACCGCCGCGGGTGCGCCGGGAGCCATCGAGCTCGGCGACGGCGTGACCGCCGACGTCGCGAAGGTTGGCTGACCAGCTATTTCTGTCTGACTGTCACATTTCTGCCGCCGTCGGTGTCTCGAGGATGACCACCTCGAACACCGACGGAAGGCAGAACGATGCGCAACACCGACATCACCCAGGAACTCAACACCCTCACCCGGACCCATGTGGTCGTCCTCGGCGCCGGCTATGCGGGCGCGATGGCGGCCAACCGGCTCCGGCAGAACCCCGACGTGGTTGTCACCGTGGTGAATCCGCAACCGTTCTTCGTACAGCGCATCCGGCTGCACCAGTTCGTCGCGCGGACCGGTGAGCCGCAGACCGGGTTCGACGACGTGCTCGGCGACGGCATCGACGTCGTCGTCGACACCGCCACCCGGATCGACGCGGAGGCGCGGCGGGTACACCTCGCCTCGGGGAAGCAACTCGACTACGACTACCTGATCTACGCCATCGGCAGCCGGCACCAGCTCCCGGACATCCTCGGCGCCTCGGACCACGCGCTGTCGGCCTCGGACTGGACTGCGGCACAACGGCTCCGGCAACGCCTCGACGCTCTGGACGCCGGTGCGCCGGTGGTCGTGGTCGGCGGTGGGCTCACCGGCGTGGAGATCGCCGGGGAACTCGCCGGACGCGGGTTCGCGGTGACGCTCGCCGGTGGCGGTGCCGTCGCACCGTCGGTCGGTGAACGCGGCCACCGGGCCACCCTCCGGCAGCTCGGTCGACTCGGAGTCGACGTGCTCGAAGACGCTCGGGTGACCGCTGTCGAGGCCTCGCGGATCACCATCGAGACCGACGGTCGTGAACAGACGTTGCCCAGCGCGGCAACGGTGTTCGCCACCGGTTTCACCGCCCCCGAGCTCGCCGCGGACAGCGGTCTGACCACCGACGGGGTCGGCCGTCTACGAACGGATGTCACTCTGATGAGTGTCGACGACGATCGGATCGTCGGCGCCGGCGACGCGACCGTCGCGGCCGGCACCTCGCTGCGGATGAGTTGCCAGGCGGCGGAACCACTGGGGGCACAGGCCGCGGACGCCGTCCTCGCCCGGATCGCGGGTGACGCCCCGAAGCCCGTGGATCAGGGCTTCGTCGCCCAGTGCACGAGCATCGGCCGCCACGGTGCCACACTGCAGTTCACCAATCGAGACGATTCGCCTGCACGGATGGTCGTGACCGGCCGTGCCGCCGCACTGGTCAAGGAGATGGTCTGCCGCGGTACCGTGTGGTACATCCGCCGCGAGGCCACGCGCCCCGGTGCGTTCAGCTGGCCGCGCGATCGTGAGGCGACCGCAGACCGTGAATCGGTCCTCCAGTGACCGGTTCGCCGACGAGAGGTGGGGCTCCGGTGACCAGCAGCGACTCCGCGAAGGTCGAGAAAGACCGGCGGGCAGCGCGTTTCGCCGAGTTGCGGCCGCTGCTGTTCACCGTCGCCTACGAGATCGTGGGGACCGCGGCCGACGCCGACGACGTGCTGCAGGACAGCTATCTGCGGTGGGCGGAGGTCGACGACGCCGAGATCGCCGACACCAAGGCGTATCTCGCGAAGATCGTCACCCGCCAGGCACTCAACGTGCTGAGGTCACGGTCGCGGCGACGCGAGGAGTACGTCGGACCGTGGCTGCCCGAGCCGATCCTGACCGACGAGCGGGACCTCGCCGACGACGTGGTCCTCGCGGAATCGGTGTCCACGGCGATGCTGATCGTGCTGGAGTCGTTGAGCCCGGACGAGCGCGCGGTGTTCGTGCTGCGGGAGGTGTTCGGCTTCTCCTACAACGAGGTCGGCGACATGCTGGCCAAGCCGGCGGCCACCGTGCGCCAGATCGGGCACCGCGCCCGGAACCATGTCGAGGCGCGTCGCCCCCGGTTCGACCCGGTGGACTCCGAACGTGCGGTCGCGGTGGTCGACGCGTTCCTCTCGGCCGCGCAGTCCGGCGACGTGGAGGGCCTGCTGACCATGCTCGCCCCCGAGGTCGAGTTCACCGCCGACAGCGACGGCAAGGTGACGGCGGTGCGCCACCCGATCCATGGCGCGCTGGCTGTGGCCCGGTTGCTGACCGGGTTCGCCCGGCTCGGCCGGGACATGGACTACCGACTCGAACCGGCGGTCTTCAACAACCAGTCCGGCGTGGCGATCTACATCGACGGCCGGCTCGAGGGCACGTTCACCCTTCACATCATCGACGGCGTCATCGAGCAGATCTATGCCATGCGCAACCCGGACAAACTGGCCGGGCTGGAGGAACCGCGCACCGTGGCGCGGTGAGGTCTCGCTCCCTGAGGTGCGAGGAGCGTTGGCCGCCGGGCTGAGTAGCGACGAAGGAGCGTATCGAAGTCGACGAGCCTGGAAGGCCTGGTGAGACAACGTCGTCACCCGACTGCCGAACCTCAACCCGACCGGCAGACTTCGATCGACGT
>NZ_JSYC01000166.1:0-334 GCF_054823965.1 Gordonia sp. GN26
GTGTTCAATGCCGTGAGCATCTCCACTGTTTGAATCGCCCCTGGTTTGCTGGAGGCTCGGTTAGTTGGCTCCAGCGGTTGCCGGGACCGGGTTCTCACGGTAGCTGGTGACCGTGTGGGTCGACCAGTAGGCGGTCTCGTACTCGACCGGCGGGACGTGTCCGATCTCGCCGTGCAGGCGGCGGTGATTGAACCAATCGATGTACTCGGCGACGGCGATCTCAACCTCGCCGACACCACTCCAGCCACCTCGAGGACGCATCACCGGGTTCCGGATGCACTCGGCTTTGAACAACGAGTTGAATGCCTCGGCCATCGCATTGTCGTACGAATCA
>NZ_JSYC01000167.1:0-7767 GCF_054823965.1 Gordonia sp. GN26
GCAACCCGCGGTGACTCTTACCCAGGAGGCCGTCGTCGAAGACCGCTTTGAGCAGTGCGTTGACGGCGTCGTGATTGAGCTGGGCCGGGGTGCGGGCATCACGCTCGGCCGCAGCAGCCACCGCGTCGGGGTCGGCGTCGTCGATCGATCCGTGTGGGGAGTCGGGGTCGTCGGGGTTGTTCATGCCCGGTTTGGCCCACACGGCGAGCAGCATCGTGATCCGGGCGAGGAGTTCGGGGGTGAGGTTGGCGGTCATTTTGGCGGTGCCGTCGGCGCGTTGGCGGTGGATGCTCAGGTTGCGGCGACGTGTGCGGTCGGTGTCGTCGGCGAGTGTGCCGTCGGGGTCGAGATGAGCCAGCAGGCGTGCACCGAGGGCAGCGATGTCGGCGGGGGTGTGATCAACCGCGATCTCGGCCATCTGTCGTTCGGCGGCGACTTTGATGTCGTGGTGGACGGCGTGGGGGATCTGGTCGAGGACGTCGAGTACTGCCCGGACGTGGGAGGTGCTGACGTGGCCGTCGGCCAATGCTTCTGCCAGGGCGGGGTGTTCGGGTTCGAGTGGTTCGCCGGTGTGGCTGAGGTGGGTGGCGGTTGCGTGGCGTTGTTTGGTGCGGCGCATGGGGTCGGCCACGCGTAGGCGGTGGGTCATGAACGCGGTGATGCTGCGGTGGCCGGTTTTGTGGGGGAGGTCGCGGTCGGCGATCTCGACGATCTGTCGGTCGCCGGCGAAAGTCATTCGCGCGATTGCCCGTTCGGTTTCGGCGGCGACATCGACGAGTTCGTCGTGCGCGCACCCGGCGAGGTTCATCGTCTGCAGCTCGTCGATGAGGGAGTGGATCTGGTCGATGACAGCGACGGCGCCGGACGGTTCAGGGGCGGTCGGATCGCCCAGCGATGTGTCGGACATGACGGTCACCCCCTAACCAGTAGTTCGAATGTACGTTCGACAGTACGCCCGAAACCCAAGCACCGCAACGATTGTCGGCGAAGAGCTCGTCGAGGAATTATGTCGGTAGGTACTGGTAGAGTGCGGGTTCGCCTCGATCCGACGGGCCATATCCGGCCCAAACCCGCGCCCGATGACAATGACGGGGGTTAGCGTCGAAGCATGCAGCCGTGGATGTGTGTTTTCTGCGCAAACGAGTTCGCCCCCGACGCGGACCTCCCCGAGGTCTGCCCGATCTGTGACGACGACCGGCAATGGGTGCCGACGAGCGGGCAGCAGTGGACCCGACTCGATGAAAACGCCGATAATGCGCTCGACGTCGCAGAGGTGGAGCCGGGCCTCGTCCGGCTGTCGCTGAGGCCGTCGGTCGGTATCGGTCAGCAGGGATTCCTGGTGACCACCCCGGAGGGCAACATCCTCTGGGAACCACCAGGTTTCATCGGCCCGGCCCTCGTGGACTGGTTGGACCGACACGGCGGTGTCCAGGCAGTCGCCGCCAGTCACCCGCACCTCTACGGAGCCAGTGTGTCCATCAGCCACCGTTTCGGCAAGGTCCCGGTCTTCTACAACGACGTCGATCGTCGGTGGCTGACCAGGCCTGATCCGGTCGTGAAATTCTGGTCGGGTGAGGCAAAGATTCTCGGCGATGTTCGACTCGTTCAGTGCGGCGGGCACTTTCCGGGCAGCGCGGTGCTGCACCTGCCGCACGCCGCGGACGGTCGGGGAGCGCTGCTGACCGGCGACACCATCAAAGGTGTCGCGCAACCGGGCATGGTGACGTTCATGCGGAGCTACCCGAACATGATCCCGTTGTCGCCCAGGCTCGTTCGCCAGATCGTCGACCGGGTCACGGCACTGTCCTTCGACCGGTTGTACGACGCTTTCGGCGTCGTCGTCGACGAGAATGCGCACGAGGTCGTCGAATCGTCCGCCCGGCGCTACATCGGTTGGGCCACCGACGAGATCGTCGATCCCGACGATCCGTACGCCACCCGGTGACGGGTCAGGCGTCGGGGTAACCGGTCGGGTTCTCCGACTGCCAGCGCCACGTGTCGACGCACATGTCGTCAATCGTCTTGGTGGCGTGCCAGTTCAGGTCGGCGTTCGCGCGAGTGGGGTCGGCGTACGACGCGGCGATGTCACCGGGCCGGCGGGGTGCGATCTCGTACGGAATCGGCTTGCCGCTGGCCTTCTCGAAGGCGTGGACGACCTCGAGGACCGAGACGCCCTGCCCCGTGCCGAGGTTCCACGTCGACATGCCGGTGTCGCCGGTGCTGATGCGGTCGAGTGCGGCAACGTGCCCGGCGGCGAGATCGTCGACGTGGATGTAGTCGCGGACGCCGGTGCCGTCGGGGGTGTCGTAGTCGTCGCCGAAGACCGACAACTTCTCGCGCCGGCCCACTGCGACCTGCGCGACGAACGGCATGAGGTTGTTCGGGATACCCGACGGGTCCTCGCCGATCTGACCGCTCGGGTGCGCGCCCACCGGGTTGAAGTAGCGCAGCGCGGCGATCCGCCAGGCGTCGGAACTTGCCGCGACGTCGCGCAGCACCTGCTCGATCATCACCTTCGTCCAGCCGTACGGGTTGGTGGCCGACGTCGGGAGGTCCTCGGTCATCGGCAGTTCCGGGTCGGCGCCGTAGACGGTCGCCGACGACGAGAACACCAGCGTGTGCACGTCGTGGCGTCCCATCGCCCGCAACAACGAGAACGTTGTGCCGAGGTTGTTCTGGTAGTAGTCCAGCGGCTTGGCCACCGACTCGCCGACCGCCTTGTACCCGGCGAAGTGGATGACGGCGTCGACGTCCTCGTGGGCGAAGAAGTGCTCGGTCTTGTCGACGTCGGCGAGGTCAAAGGCGTGCACCGGGATGGAACGGCCGCTCAACGCCTCGAGCCGACCCACCACGGTGGGTTTGGCGTTGCTGAAGTCGTCGACGATGACGACGTCATGACCGGCGGAGACCAGCTGGATCACGGTGTGCGAGCCGATGTAGCCCGCGCCGCCGCTGACGAGTACGCGCATGTGACCACCGTAGGCGGCGGACCTGGGAGAACGCCAAACGTGCCGGCTAGCCCGTCACCCGTTCGGTGGCGGCATACTTCTGTTCGACGGCGTCCTTGGCGGGTTGCCACCAGTTGGTGTTGTCGCGGTACCAGTCGATGGTCGCGGCCAGGCCGGCGCGGAAGTCGACATAGTTGGGGGTCCAGCCGAGTTCGGTGCGTAGGCGGGTGGAGTCGATGGCGTAGCGGCGGTCGTGGCCGGGTCGGTCGGTGACGAAGTCGAACGCGTCCTTCGGCTGACCCAGGAGCTCGAGGATGGACTCCACGACGGTGCGGTTGTCGACCTCGCCGTCGGCGCCGATCAGATAGGTTTCGCCGATCTGACCTTTGTCGATGATGGTCCACACGGCGTCGTTGTGGTCGTCGACGTGGATCCAGTCGCGCACGTTGCGGCCGTCGCCGTAGAGCTTGGGGCGCACCCCGGACAGGACGTTGGTGATCTGGCGGGGGATGAACTTCTCGATGTGCTGGTAGGGGCCGTAGTTGTTCGAGCAGTTCGAGATGGTCGCGGCGACGCCGAAGGACCGCACCCAGGCGCGCACCAGCAGGTCGGAGCCGGCTTTGGTCGAGGAGTAGGGGCTCGACGGGTTGTAGGCGGTGTGCTCGGTGAAGCGGGCGGGGTCGTCGAGGTCGAGGTCGCCGTAGACCTCGTCGGTGCTGATGTGGTGGTAGCGCACCTGATGGGCACGCACGGCTTCGAGCAGCGTGTAGGTGCCGACCAGGTTGGTCTGCACGAACGCCGACGGGTCGGCCAGGGAGTTGTCGTTGTGGGATTCGGCGGCGAAGTGCACCACCAGATCGCTCTCACCGACCAGTCGGTGGACCAGCGCGGCGTCGGCGATGTCGCCCTGAATGAGTTCGACGCGGTCGGCGACGGGGGCCAGGGTCTCGGGGTTGGCGGCGTAGGTGAGTTTGTCCAGCACCCGGATCGTCACGTCGGAGCGCGTGGCCAGGGTGCGCAGCACGAAGTTGGCGCCGATGAAACCGGCACCACCGGTCACGAGAACACGCACGTCGTTCCTTCCGCCTGAGGCATTCGTGGACGTCACTCTACCGAGGCGGCGGGTGTGCACTCGGTGAGCCGGATCGTCGGGCACTAGGCTGAGGCGCATGCGAGGGATCATTCTGGCCGGTGGCACGGGCACGCGCCTGCACCCGATCACGCAGGGTGTGAGCAAGCAGCTCGTGCCGGTCTACGACAAGCCGATGATCTACTACCCACTCTCGACGCTGATGCTCGCCGGCATCCGCGACATCCTGATCATCACCACCCCGCACGACGCCCCGGCCTTCCAGGCGTTGCTCGGCACCGGTGACCAGTTCGGCATCAACCTCACCTACAAGACCCAACCCTCGCCCGACGGCCTTGCCCAGGCATTTACGCTCGGCGCCGACCACATCGGCGACGAGTCGGTCGCACTCGTCTTGGGCGACAACATCTTCTACGGCCCCGGCCTCGGCAGCCAGCTGCAGGGCTTCGAGAACGTCGACGGCGGTGCGGTCTTCGCGTACTGGGTGTCGAATCCGGAGGCCTACGGTGTCGTCGACTTCGACGCCGACGGGACCGCGATCTCGCTGGAAGAAAAGCCGACACAACCGAGGTCGAACTTCGCGGTGCCCGGCCTGTACTTCTACGACAACGACGTGGTCGAGATCGCCCGCGGCCTCAAGCCCAGTGCGCGCGGCGAATACGAGATCACCGACATCAACGCCCACTACCTCGAACGCGGAAAACTGTCGGTCACTGTCCTTCCTCGCGGCACGGCCTGGCTCGACACCGGAACCTTCGACAGCCTCCTCGACGCAGGCAACTTCGTCCGCACCGTCGAACAACGCCAAGGCCTCAAGATCGCTGTGCCGGAGGAGATCGCGTGGCGTCGCGGATTCCTCGACGACGACGGGCTGCGGTCCCGCGCGGAGAAGCTGCGCAAGTCCGGCTACGGTGACTACCTGCTCGAACTCCTCCAGCGAGGCAAGGGGTTTTGAGCACACATCCGACGCGAAAGGCTCATCCATGAAGGTGCGACCCCTCACGATCGACGGCGCGTGGGAACTCACGCCGGTTCAGCATGGCGACGCACGCGGCCTGTTCGCCGAGGCGTTCAAAGGTGACCTGCTCGCGGAGGTGATCGGCCACCGCTTCGACCTCGCCCAGGTCAACCTCTCGGTGTCCGCGGCGGGTGTACTGCGGGGTGTGCACTTCGCCGATGTGCCTCCGGGGCAGGCGAAGTACGTCACCTGTGCAACGGGCGCCATCCTCGACGTCATCGTCGACATCCGTGTCGGGTCCCCGACCTTCGGCACCTATGACACCGTCCTGCTCGACGACGTCGACCGTCGTGCGGTCTACCTGTCGGAGGGGCTGGGCCACGCCTTCTGTGCGCTGGCCGACAACTCGACCGTCACCTACCTCTGCTCCACCGGTTACAACCCGTCGGGTGAGCACGGCATCAACCCGCTCGACCCCGAGCTCGGCATCGAATGGCCGACGCAGGCCCGCGACGGATCGCCGCTGGAATACGAACTGTCCGAGAAGGACACCGCTGCACCCGGTCTCGCCGAGGCGCGCGAGGCCGGGCTGCTGCCGGACCACGACGACGTGATGGCGTTCCTTCAGGGGCTCGCCGCGGAGTGATCCCTGCTTTCTGAGGTGCGCGCGCAGCGAGCCACGAAGGGCTGCCGACGCCGCCTCACCAGGCCTCGTGGCTCGTCGCTGGCGCTCCTCGCACCTCAGGCAGCAGGGGGGCGGTTCTCCGGCTTCTCGGCGTTCTGCAACGCGATGGCGCGGGCGAGGCGGGCGTACTTCACCTCGAGATCGCGGAACCGGAGGTACGTCGACACCGTGGTGAACGCGAACGCGATGACCAGCAGGAACAGCACGAGGTCGAGGCCGCGTTGGATGCCGATCTTGTTGGCGACCCAGGTGACGTCGTCCTGGCGCAGCATCGCGTAGAGACCGAAGCCCACGAAGGCGACGAACAGGATCTTCACCCCGGCCGAGGAGCGAGCCGTACCGCGGTTGACGACGAAGAATCCGACGAGTGCGAGCAGTCCGATGATCGCGAGGATCTGGAACCAGATCATGGAGTCCTCACTTCCTCATCCGGGTGTGGAACAGGCCGTCGGCGACGATGTTGACCCCGTTGATCAGCGACTGTCCTTTCGCGCGTGAGTATTCGGTGTAGAGGATCGTCACCGGCTGCTCGGCGACCCGCCAGTTGTGGTGGTCGATGAGCGCGATGAACTCCGACGCATGACTCATGCCGCTCATGAGGAGGTCGAGATCGTCGGCGACCTTCTTGTTGAAGACGCGAAGTCCGTTGTGCGCGTCGGACAATCCGAGCCGGCGCGTGCGCGGGCTCAGGAAGACGATGGTGCGCAATGCCATCCGACGCAACAGTGGGACGGACTCGCTGCGTCCCTCGGCGAAGCGGGTGCCGACGATGATGTCGACCGGTTCGGTGCGCAGGCGGGCGACCATCGCCGACACGTCGTCGACCTGATGCTGGCCGTCGGCGTCGAAGGTGACGAAGAAGCGGGCACCGGGCTGCTTGCGCGCGTATTCGACGCCGGTCTGGATCGCGGCGCCCTGCCCCAGGTTCACCGGATGACGCACCAGGTGGACGCCGGCCGCCTTGATCTCCTCGGCCGAGTTGTCCGACGAGCCGTCGTCGACGCAGACGATGTTGGGGAAGGTCTCGCGTGCCTTGGCCGCGACTTCCCGGATCACCTGACCCTCGTTGAAGACGGGTACCACCAGCCACACGTCGGCATTGGTGATGGGTTCGGCCATGGTGAACAACCCTATCTCGGCCGGTCGCAGCGCTCATCGCCCGGCACGCCCGGCTAGTCTTGTCGGGTGCCGATCGACGTGATGATGCCCTTCTATGGCGACGTCGCGCAGTTCCGCGAGGCGGTGACCAGCGTCCTCGATCAGAGTGACCCGGATCTGCGGCTCGTGGTGGTCGACGACTGCTATCCCGACCCCACACCCCGCGAATGGCTCAGCTCGCTGAACGACGCGCGCGTCCGCTACGTGCGCAACAAGACCAATCTCGGCGTCAACGGCAACTTCCGTAGGTGCGTCGAGCTGGTGACCGCAGATTGGTTCGTCGTCATGGGCTGCGACGACGTGATGCACGCCGACTACCTGGCTACGGTCCGCAGTCTGACCGAGCACCACCCGGAGGCCGCGGTCATCGCGCCCGGCGTCGACGTCATCGACGAGAACGGCCGGACGGTGCGTCCGCTGGGGGACCGCATGAAGAACGTGCTGGCGCCGTCCCGCGCGACCGTGCTGTCCGGTGAACGCCTCGCGACCAGCCTCTACCACGGCAACTGGACCTACTTCCCGTCGTTGCTGTGGCGGACCGCCCCGGTACGCGAGGTGGGATTCCGGCCGGGGTTGGAGATCGTCCTCGACCTCGCGCTCCTCGTCGACCTCGCCGCCGCCGACGGCTCACTCGTCTACGACCCCGATGTCGTCTTCTCCTATCGCCGCCACAGCGCATCGGTGAGCTCGGTGCAGGCCATCGACGGACGACGCTTCGACGAGGAGAACCGCTTCTTCGCGGAGGAGGCGCAGCGGTGCGCCGAACGCGGCTGGCCCAAGGCTGCGCGTGCGGCCCGGCTGCATGCGACGTCGCGGTTGAATCACCTGCAGGCGCGGGTGGGTGCGCAGGTTGGCCGGTTCAGCCGCGGGTAGACCTCCCCATCTGCTCCCTGAGAAGCGCCCGGATCCCGACTGCCGAACCTCAACT
>NZ_JSYC01000168.1:0-419 GCF_054823965.1 Gordonia sp. GN26
GCCAGGCGGTGCGGCTGCGGGATGTCGTCGACGTTGATGCCGACCATCGCCTCGCCCAGTCCGCGCGAGACCTTGGCCAGCACGTCGGGGTCGTCGTGGAAGGTGGTGGCCTGCACGATGGCGGCCGCACGCTGGGCCGGGTTGCCGGACTTGAAGATCCCCGAACCCACGAAGACGCCCTCGGCGCCGAGGTGCATCATCATCGCCGCATCGGCCGGGGTGGCGATACCACCGGCGGTGAACAGCGTCACCGGCAGCTTGCCGGCCTCGGCGACCTCGACCACCAGGTCGTAGGGAGCCTGCAGTTCCTTTGCCGCCACGTACAACTCGTCCTTGGGCAGCGAGGTGAGGCGACGGATCTCATCGCGGATCTTGCGCATGTGGGTGGTGGCGTTGGACACGTCACCGGTGCCGGCCTC
>NZ_JSYC01000005.1:0-15833 GCF_054823965.1 Gordonia sp. GN26
GTAGCCGAGCATGACGTCGTCGGCGCCGGGTACTGCGATGACGAAGGCTGCGCCCGCGACGCCGAGGAGCGTGAGCAGGGTGTCCATGTCGTCCTGGTCGGCCTCGGCATGGTTGGTGTAGCAGACGTCGACGCCCATCGGGAGGCCGAGGAGCTTGCCGCAGAAGTGATCCTCCAGTCCCGCGCGGATGATCTGCTTGCCGTCGTAGAGGTATTCGGGGCCGATGAACCCGACGACGGTGTTAATCAGCAGCGGGTCCAGGGCGCGTGCCACCGCGTACGCCCTCGTCTCGAGAGTCTGCTGGTCGACGGGTTTGCCGCCGGTGCCGAGGTGGGCGCCCGCCGACAACGCGGACCCCTGACCGGTCTCCAGATACATGACGTTGTCGCCGACCGTGCCGCGCCGCAGCGATCGGCCGGCCTCGTTGGCCTCCTGCAGGATCGACAGGTTCACCCCGAATCCCGTGTTGGCCCCTTCGGTTCCGGCAATGGACTGGAACACGAGGTCCACCGGGACGCCTTGACCGATCAGGTCGACGGTGGTGGTGACGTGCGAGAGGACGCACGATTGCATCGGGATCTCGAACCGCTGACGGATCTCGTCGAGCATGTGCAGGAGGTCGGCGGTCGCCTGTGGTGAGTCCGAGGCCGGATTGATCCCGATCACCGCGTCGCCGCAACCCATCAACAGGCCGTCGAGGGTGGCCGCGGCGATACCGCGTGGATCGTCGGTCGGGTGGTTGGGCTGAAGTCGGGTGGCGATCCGGCCGGGGAGTCCGATCGTGGTTCGGAAGGCCGAGGTCACCCGGATGGCCGAGGCAACCAGGATCAGGTCCTGGTTGCGCATGATCTTCGAGGTCGCGGCGGCCATCTCGGGAGTGACGGCCGGGGAGACGCGGGCGATGCGTTCGGCCGCGTCGGAGCGGGTGGAGATCTCGAGCAGCCAGTCGCGGAACCCGCCGACCGTCAGGTGTGAGATCTCGGCGAAGGCCGCGCGGTCGTGGGTGTCGACGATGAGGCGGGTCACCTCGTCCGATTCGTACGGGACGAGGAGATCGTCGAGGAACACCGACAGCGGGACATCCGCCAATTGCCATGCCGCAGCGGCACGTTCGGCATCGGACGTGGCGGCGCAACCGGCCAGCTCGTCGCCGGAGCGCCGCGGTGTGGCCTTTGCCATCAGTTCGACGAGGCCGTCGAACTCGTAGGTCGTCCCGGAGATGGTCTGGGTGAATCTCATGGTCCTCGAAGTCTAGGTTCGCCCGGCTCCCTGCGCATGACGAATAGCGGCTCGTCGAGTGACCTCCCGCGTGCGGGTTTCCTTCCCGCCGGACTGATTCCCTCCCGCGGGTCAGGCCTGACACGCGGGAAGGAAACCGGCCCGCGGGAAGGAAACCGGTCCGCGGGAAGGCGGGGCCTTCGGACCGGCACAGCGTCGACAGTGACCCTTGACACACTTCTAGTGATGAATGTACGTTCACTCATACCAACACAGAGGTTCATCTACGGACTTGTTCTGGCGTCCAGTCGCCGTTGACCACTGCAGATGCCCGCACAGACGTGCCTCGGGCGAATCCCCACCGCAAGGAGTGAGCAGGATGGATTACGAAGACATCGACTACACGGTCGAAGGTCCCACCGCGATCATCACGATGAACCGGCCGCACCGGTACAACGCCTTCCGGGCCAAGACGGTCGAGGAGATGATCAACGCCTTCCGGCGCGCCTGGGCCGACCACGGCGTGCAGGCGGTGATCCTGACCGGGGCCGGCGAGAAGGCGTTCTGCACCGGTGGCGACGTGAAGCAGCGTGCCGAGACCGGCGATTACGGTCCCAGCGAAAGCGGCATGTTCGAGATCGGCAACCTGCACAAGACGATCCGCGACATCCCGAAACCGGTCATCGCAGCGGTCAACGGCCTCGCCATCGGCGGTGGTCACGTACTGCACGTCCTGTGCGATCTCACCATCGCCGCCGACACCGCACGCTTCGGTCAGTCCGGGCCCAAGGTCGGCTCCTTCGACGCCGGGTTCGGCTCGGCCTTCCTCGCTCGTGTCGTGGGGGAGAAGCGGGCCCGCGAGATCTGGTACCTCTGCCGGCAGTACGACGCCGAGACCGCAGAACGGTGGGGCCTGGTCAACTGGGTCGTCCCGGCCGCGGACCTGCTCGACGAGGCGAAGAAGATCGCCGCCGAGATCGCCGAGAAGTCACCCACCACGCTGCGTTTCCTCAAGCAGAGCTTCAATGCCGACACCGACCACCAGGCTGGGCTGTCGAATCTCGCGATGAGCGCGCTCGACCTCTTCACCCACTCCCCGGAGGGGCTCGAGGGAGCGAATGCCTTCGCGGAGAAGCGCGCACCGCAGTTCAACCAGTATGTCGGTGCCTGATCACCGTCCACGCGACAGGACAGAGGAAAACTCATGAGTGACAGACACATCGCCGTCGTGACCGGTGCCGGGTCCGGCATCGGCAAGGCCATCGCGCTCGGCTTCGCGGCGCAGGGCACCACGGTGGTCGCGGCAGACCTCGACCTCGACGCCGCCAAGCGCACCGCAGAAGAGGCCGGTTCCATCGTCCCGATGGCCGTCGACGTCGCCGACCGGGCGAAGGTCGACGAACTCCGGGACGCTGTGAACGCCGAGGTCGGCGTCCCCGACATCCTGGTCAACGCCGCCGGCTGGGACCGTACGGACCAGTTCCTGAACGCCACAACAGAATTCGCGGAGAAGGTGGTGGCGATCAACTACCTCGGTCCCGTGCACATGGCCAGCGCATTCCTGCCCGGCATGGTGGAGGCGTCGAAGGCCGACGGCTGGCAGGGTGGCCGCGTCATCAACCTCGCCTCCGACGCCGGCCGCGTCGGATCGGCGGGCGAGACCATCTACGCAGGCGCCAAGGGCGGCGTCATCGCCCTCTCGAAGTCGCTCGCGCGGGAGATGGCCCGGTATCAGATCACCGTCAACGCGGTCTGCCCCGGACCCACCGACACCCCGCTGTTCCAGGCTCAACCGGAGAAGCTGAAAGAGGCTCTGGTGAAGGCGATCCCGTTCCGACGGCTCGCACGACCCGACGAGGTCGCCGCACCCGTCCTGTTCTTCGCCTCCTCCGCGGCGTCGTTCATCACCGGCCAGGTGGTCAGCGTCAGCGGCGGTCTCACCATGGCCGGCTGACCGGCCCATCACCGGAGGACCGAGATGACAACTGAGGGAATCGACATGACCCCTGACACGAGTTACGTCTACGACGCACACGCGTACCGCAGTTTCTTCGAGCACGAGTTCACCTACCTGAACGGATTCCGTCGCAACGTCGGACGATACGCCGGCCAGATCGCGATGATCGACCCGCTCACCGACCGGCAGTGGACCTACGCCGAACTCGGTTCTGCGGTGGACGAACTCGCGGCCGGTCTCGCCGACCGCGGGGTGACCGACGGCGACGTGGTGGGTTATCAGCTGCTGAACGGTCCGGAGTTCGCCCAGCTCTACCTGGCGACGCAGGCGGCCGGAGCGGTCGGATCGCCGGTGAACTTCCGGCTCGCGGCGGGCGAGACGGCCGTCATCCTCGACATCAGCCGACCGAAGGTCTACGTCTACGACGCCTCCATCGGTGCGATGGTCGCCGAGGCCATTACACGGGCCGATCACACACCGGAACTGCTCGTCGGGGTCGGGGAGGGAGAACTCGTCCCAGGCTCCATCCGCTTCGACGACCTACCCGTCGCCGGTGGCGCGGCGCCGACGGTTACGCGTGGCGTCTTCGACGAGACCACCCGGCTGTACACCTCGGGGACAACGGGCATGCCCAAGGCGGTGCCGATGAACTCGGCCATCGAGATCTTCTCGGCGCACGACGTGATCATGCACTTCCCGCTGTCGCCGGACGACCGGACGCTGAACATGACCCCGTGGTTCCACCGTGGCGGCCTCTACTGCGCCGGGCCCAATCCGTCGTTCTACCTGGGCTCCTCGGTCGTTCCGATGCGCACCTTCGACCCGGAGCTCACCCTCGACTGGGTGGAGAAGTACCGCCTGACGTTCCTCATCGGTGCACCGACCAACCTGGCGATGCTCGCCACCGCGCAGTCGGCGAACCCGCGTGATCTCTCCAGTCTGCGCGGCATCGTCACGATGGGCGCACCGCTCGAACGAGAGGCCGCGCTGCGCTACCAGGAGGTGCTCACCCCGCGGATCTTCAACGGCTACGGCAGCACCGAGGGTTTCTGGAACACCTTCCTGCGTCCCGACGACCTGCCCGACCACGCCGGAACCGCCGGACGTGCCTGCATCGACGACGACGTCCGCGTGGTTCGCGTCCACGACGACGGTCACCTGGCGAGCCCGGACGAGGTCGTCGCCCGTGATGGTGAAGAAGTCGGCGAGGTCATCATCCGATCACCCAAATGCGCAGCCGCCTACTACGACTCCCCGCAGCAGGAGAAGGCGAAGTACAACGGCAGCTGGCTGTACATCGGCGACCTGGCCACCTGGGATGCGGGCGAGTTCGTCACCATCGTCGGACGCAAGGACGACATGCTCCTGTCCGGTGGCGAGAATGTCCACCCGGTCCAGGTCGAGGAGGCGCTGAACGGTCACCCGGGCGTGGCGGATTCACTCGTGGTGGGTGTCCCGGACGAGCAGTGGGGAAGCCTCGTGGTGGCCTACATCGTGCCCGCCGACGGGGATGCGCCGACGCCCGAGGATCTCGACGCGTACTGCCGCACACACCCGATGCTGTCGAGCTTCAAACGCCCGCGCGCCTATCGCATCGTCGACTCTCTGCCGGTGTCGGCGACCGGGAAAAAGCTGCACTACAAAGCCACCGAATCCGCGGCGCGAGAGATGGCCGACGGCGTGTTTGCCGCGCCGGCCACCGACCGCGTCCACGGCTGACACATCCGAACGGGAGACTTGATGTCCTCACTCACCCACGACCTCGAACACAAACACTTCCGTGAGACGGTCAGACATTATGTCGCCGAACAGATCACCCCCGCGCACGCCGACTGGGAGAGCGCCGGCCAGTGGGACCGCGGACTGTTCGTCGAAGCAGGCAAGAACGGCCTCCTCGGCTTCCCCGTACCCGGACAGTTCGGTGGTCCCGGCGTCGACGACTTCCGGTACAACGCGATCCTGATCGACGAGGTGGCACGCACCGGCGCCGCCGCCGAGGCCATCGCCTTCTCCCTGCAGAACGACGTCGTCCTGCCGTACCTCACGGAGCTGACCACCGACGAGCAGAAGGCGCGCTGGCTGCCGGGTGTGGTCAGCGGTGACACCGTGCTGGGCATCGCGATGACCGAACCCGGGGCGGGGAGCGACCTCACCGGTATCCGCACCTCCGCGGTCCGCGACGGCGACCACTACGTCGTCAACGGTGCCAAGACCTTCATCTCCAACGGACGCAACGGCGACCTCTTCGTCGTCGCGACCCGGACCGGCCCCGAGAAGCACAAGGGGCTCACGCTTTTCGTCGTCGAGGCGGACACTCCCGGATTCGTGCGGGGTCGCAAACTCGACAAGATCGGTCTGCACGCGCAGGACACCAGCGAACTGTCCTTCGAGGACATGCGTGTTCCCGCGGCCAACCGGCTGGGTGAGGAGGGCGAGGGTTTCTACCAGCTCGTCCGCAACCTCCCGCAGGAACGGCTGTCGCTGGCCATCGGTGCCGTCGCGGCCGCCGAGGGCACATTCGCGCGCACTCTGGAGTACGTGCGGGAGCGCACCGCCTTCGGATCGACGATCTCGTCGTTCCAGAACACCCAGTTCGTCGCCGCCGAACTCGCGACCGAACTCGACATCGCCCGTACCTTTCTCGACGACTGCATCGCCGAACACGTGGCCGGCGAGCTGACGCCGGCACGGGCGGCGAAACTCAAGTGGTGGGCCACCGAGCTGCAGGTACGCACCGCCGACCGGTGCCTGCAACTGCACGGCGGCTACGGCTACATGCGGGAGTACCCGGTGGCGCGCGCGTTCGTCGACGCCCGCATCCAGACCATCTACGGCGGGACCACCGAGATCATGAAGACGATCGTCGCCAAGGATCTCGGTCTCTAGGGCTTGTACAGTGTGTGAACGCTGATTCATCACCGCCGGGTGCCACCCCGGTGGATCGACTCGGCGCACGAGCGGATCAGAAGGAAGTACTGCGATGGCGAAACCTGCCACGGCGAGGTCGTCGGCCGACCTGGCCGTCGAGGAGGCGGTGCGCGCGGTGCGTGTCTCCACGCGCCGCCGTCAGTTGCTCGACGCCGCGGTGAAGGTCATGGAGCGCACCGGCTTCCATCAGATGTCGATGCAGGCGCTCGCCGAGGAGGCGCAGGTCAGCGTCGGCCTGTTCTACAAGTACTTCGGCGGCAAGGAAGAAATCCTGCTCGCCGCGATCGTCGACATCCTCGAGGCCTTCCGGGATCAGCTCCAACCCGCCATGGACCGTGCCGGCGACGACCCCGTCGAACAGTTGATCGCGGGATTCCGCCAGTACGCGACCATCGTCGACGAGAACCGCGACGCCGTCGTGCTCACCTATCGGGAGAGCCGCACGCTCGACGCCGCGGGGCGTGAGCGGATCAAGGAACTCGAGGTCGAGACCTCCGCACCGATGCGGGCCGCGGTCACCGCCGGCATCGAGGCGGGGCTCATCCTCGATGTCGACGCCGACCTCGTGGTCTTCGACCTGATGATGCTGGCGCACGGATGGGCGCTCAAACACTGGCATTTCGCGCCGGGATACGACCTCGACCGGTACGTCTCGGCCCAGCTCCGCTTCGCGTTGCAGTCCCTCGTCGTCGAGCACGCCCTACCGACGTACCTCGCCCGCCTCTGAGATCGCCTCCGCCCGAGCCGGTGTGGCGAGCGCTCGCGCGTAGCAGCCCATCGCCCGTCCCGCCGCGAGGATCGCGTCGGTGGAGCGCTGGGTGCGGGCGACGATGAACGCTCCCTCGAGCGCCGACACCGCCGCGGTCATCAGTGAGCGGGCGTCCGCCTCGAGGAGTCCGCGCGCCGTGAACAGGGCCGCGCCGGTGTCGATCCACGACGACATGACCTCGGCGGCGATCTCTCGGAGGTCCGGCTCGGCGTCGGCGATCTCGCCGGCGACGGTCCCGACGGGACACATGTTCAGCCACCCGCCCTGTTCGATGGTCTCCGCGGCGGCGACGAACGCCGCCTCGATCCCGTCGGCGGGTTCGTCGTAGGGAGCCAGGAGCATGCCGACCAACTCGCCGTAGGCCGCGCCGGACTGCCGGAGTGCGGCGGCCGCGACGTCCCGCTTGCCGCCTTTGAAGTGGTGATAGATCGATCCGATCGGGGCATCGGACGTCTCGACGACCTGCTTGATCCCGGTCGCGGCGTATCCCTGTCGGCGCAGGAGCTCGGTCATCGCCACCACGATGCGCTCATCGGTCTTCACCCTGGCCATTCTAGAACAATGATTCTAGAATGATCATTCTAGAGGCCCGGTCGGCCTCGTCCGTCCGAAATGAGGAGCGTGCACCATGTCCGAGCTCAACCAGAAGACGAGCGCCGCCTCAGGTGTTCTCAAGCGGGTCGAAACACCGGCCGGCACGGTCGAGTACGCGGAGGACGGGGAGGGGCCGCCGGTCGTGTTCCTGCACGGCCTACTCATGGACCACGGCGTGTGGGGCGGTGTGATCCCGTTGCTGCCGAGTGGGTTTCGCTATATCCGCCCGATCCTTCCCCTCGGGTCGCACCGTATCCCCCTCAGCGATGACGCGGACCTGTCGATGGACGGGATGGTCGGGCTGGTCGCGGACATCCTCGACGCCCTCGACCTGCGCGACGTGACCCTCGTTCATTCCGACTGGGGCGGTTCGCTGTTCCTCACCGCGCTCGGGCGGGACGAGCGCGTCGCGAGGATGGTGGTCCTCCCGTGCGAGGCCTTCGAGAACTTCCCGCCGGGATTGCCCGGCAAGATGGCTACCCTGGCGGTGCGCCTGCCCGGGGGCATCACCCTGGCGGCACGCCAGCTGCGGGTCGGGTGGCTCCGGCGATTGCCGATCCTGTGGGGATGGATGGTCAGCAAGCCCGTCGACGACGAACGAATTCGCCGTTGGACGGACCCGGTCCTGCGTGACCCGCGTATCCGGCGCGACGTCACCAAGTACGCGACGACGTCCTTCGATCCCGCCGAGCTGGTTCGGAAAACCGAGGCATTGCGGGGGTTCGGCGGCGAGGTGCTCGTGCTGTGGTCGCCCGACAACCGGGTGATGCCACCTGCGCACGGGCCACGTCTCGCCGAACTCGCGCCGCGGGGCCGCTATGCCGAGATCTCAGGCGCGGCGGTGCTGTCCATGCTCGACGAGCCGCAGGCCGTCGCGCGCGAGATCGGCGCGTTCCTCACCGCCGCCCACCGCGGCTAGTACGACTTCGGCCTCGGCGTCAGGCGCCTTCGATCTTGAAACCGACTTTCAGGTGACCTGGAAGTGCGCGATCTGGCCGTCCTCGATGTGACCTCGGGTCTCGGTCACCTCGAACCAGTCCAGATGGTTGACCGTCTGCGATGCACGGGCGATGGCGTTCCGGATCGCGTCGTCGGTGCCGGTCGCGGCCGAACCGACCACTTCGATGACCCGATAGACATTGTCGGACAAGGGTTCTCCCTCCGTTGGGGCCGGCCCGGGCACCTCATGGACAACCGGACCGCCTCTTGGGTGATCTCGTTTCTGTCTACCCCTAAGATGCGGGGAATGAACACCGAATCGGCAAACCGTGATCCCGGCGCGCGGTGCCCGTGTCTGTCCGGCTTCCCCTTCGGCGAATGCTGTGGACCGGTGCTCGCCGGTGAGCGCGCCGCGCCGATCGCCGAGGCGCTGATGCGCTCGCGCTTCACCGCTTTCGCCCTCGGTGATCGCAACCATCTATTGGTCAGTTGGCATCCCGACACCCGCCCGGACGACCTCGAACTCGACGACGCGATGCGCTGGTACCGCCTGGACGTCGAGTCGACGGACGGCGGATCGCCGTTCGACACCGAGGGGGAGGTCACCTTCACCGCGTACTACAAGTCCGGCTCCGAGCGTGGGGCACTCCACGAACGCAGCCGTTTCACGCGGTACGACGGGCGGTGGGTCTATCTCGACGGAGTGCTCGGCTGAGTCAGCCGTCCACGTAATCCCAGAACTGGAGCCAGGTGACGTTGGCGAAGATCGCCAGGCACACGATGTAGAGCAGCAGAATCGTCACGGCCCCGGCCAGATTGCTGCGCAGGCCGTTGCCGTCCACCGGATCCAGCCAGCGGCGGAACGGTTTCGCCGCCCACGGCATGAGCCACCACTGCATCAGCCCGATGCTCACGACCTGACTCAGCCACAGTGCCAGCCATGGTTGCGCCCCGGCACGGTCGAGGACCGGGCCGAGGAACCGGGACAGGATCATCACCGTGGGGTACAGCACCAGCAGGACCATCATCGCCGACTTCCAGTTCGGCGTCTGACGGAAGCGGCCGTTGTCGGTGCGCACGGTGGTTCCGAAGGCCGTGGTGGCCGACACCGTCTCGAAGTCGTGCGTGAGGCTCGATCGCAATATGTCGAGCGCATCGCCGCGTTCCCGGGATGACACCCAGGCCGACAGCTGCCGGTCGGTGCGGAAGCGCAACACCGACAACGCGGACCCCGCGGCGTCGTCGATGAACAGGGCGGTTCCTTCGTATCCGCTGAACTCCGATGCGGCGCCGGTCAGTTCACGCTGCGCGCGGAGGAACTCGTCGGCCTTGCCCGGGAGGATCTCGTGACGGAAGGCGCCGACTCCGGGCGGGGGAGCCTCGCCGTCGACGAGTTCGAGCGTCGGGGCCGACGGAAGCCAGCCCAGATCGTGTCCCCCGCGCAGTATCTCCGCCCGCCGGGTGCTGTCGATCCAGCGGTCGCAGGCCTCGGGGTCGACGAACGTCGCCGCCACCGCCGGTTCGAAATCGCCGTCGGTCACCGTCGAGATGTCGGTACCGAGGCAACCCTCGGTGTCGGCCGCCGACTCTGCGAGTGATGCCGCCCAGTCGGCGAATCCCGCCTGTGAGGCGGGATGGAAGACCGACAGGGTGACGACCATTGCTCTGCTACAGGACCACTTGTCGGCCCTGGACGTAGACCTCGGCGATCGACGATTCGCGAATTCCCATGAGCAGTCCGAAGAGGGTCTGATCGCGGGCCAGTGCCGGGTCGTCGGAGCGGACAGCGTTGTCCAGCATGGCTTTCAGTCCGTCGACCGGCTCGATGACGAGGAAGTCTGCCTCCTTGCCCTCGTCGAAGTTCCCGAAGCGGTCCTCCATGTCGAGTGCGCGGGCCCCGCCGAGGGTCCCGATGAACAGCATCTCCGCCGGGTGCATCGACACCCCGGCCTCGCCGGGTTCGGTGATGTGCTGTTTGAACGCGTCGCCGAGGACACGTGGGATCAGCCACTCGTCGCCACCGCCGAAATCGGTGCCCGCGGAGATGTTGACCCCGGAGGCGACCGTGCGCTTCCACGGCATCGTCCCGGACCCGAGGAACAGCTGCGACACCGGACAGTGGGAGATCGAGGTCCCGGTCTCGGCCATACGTGCCAGTTCGGAATCCTGGCAGTGCACGCTGTGGGCGAGGATCGTGCGCGGCCCGAGCAGGCTCTTGCCGCCGACCTGCGACCCGGGAAGGAACTTGCCGTCGTAGGTGTCGAGATACGTGTCGACTCGATAGACGTCCTTGGTCGAGTCGATCTCGCCGGTACCCGGTCGGTTGTTCTCGTTGAGGTGAGTGTGCACGTAGACACCGCGGTCGCGGTATTCGTCGTAAAGTTCGCCGAGGTTCCGCAGGGTTTCGGTCGTCACCGACAACGAGAACCTCGGCACGATCGCGACGTGCAGGAGCGCCGTTCGGTGGTCGCCGGTGTCGGCGGCGTGCCACTTCTCGATCTCGTCCCTCGTCAGGCGGATCGCGTCCTCCTCCGACGTGAGGAGTGGCTTCGCGGTGTCGCCGCCTACGGTCTGGATTCCGCGCCCGGAGACAAGGCGCAGGCCCGCCTTGCGGGTCTCTTCGAACAGCGCGTCCTGCGCATGGGGAAACGCCGACCCGAACGCCATCATCGCGGTCGTCCCGGCCGCGACCCGTCGCTTGGTGAACTCGACTGCCGCGGCTCGCGCGAACTCGGGATCGACGAACTTCGATTCGGACGGGAAGATGCAGAGATTCAGCCACTCCAGAAGCTGTCCGCCACCGTAGGAGTCACCCGCATAGGTCTGCGGGAAGTGGATGTGCGTGTCGACGAACCCGGGGATCAGATAACCGCCGGGGTGCTCGTGCCGCTGGGCGGACGCGAACTCTGCTGGTAGGCGGGACCTCTCACCGCAGTACTTGACCATGCCGTCGGCCGCGACCACCAGCGCCCCGTCGGGGATCTCGACGAGCGCGTCCGACGCTTCGGTGATCAACGGGCTGCCGGCCAGATGGAAGATGTGACCGTGGTGAACATGATCGGTCATCTACAGGCTCCTCCGCTCGCAGGCGGACATCACGTAAACGGGCATCACCGAGCAAGAGTCGCACGCCCGAGGTGCTTACGCAGATCGGCATGACGGTGGCGCAGCGGACAGCGTCATCGTTTCAGGCTCGCAGCCAGTATGAACACGTCGACCCGAGCGGGAAGGGCGAGATCGCGAACCGCTACCGATTCGTGTCCCTCGGGCCTCGCAGCCGATACGCCGTGGCGTGACCCGAAAGTCGTTCAGAAAGCTCGGTGTTTCAGGTGGCGGCGTGGCGGACGATCCAGTCGACGAGCGTATTGGTCTCGCGCCAGTCCTTGCGGACACGGTCGACGAGCGCCGACGTGTGGATGACCTCGTCGAAGCCGTAGTCGCGGCCGGCGAAGAGCGACTTGTGGCGCAGCAGTTCGATGCGCGGATGATCGATGTCGTAGCCGCGGGGAGCGGTCTTCAGACGGTCGCCGCCGATCTCCCATCCGGCTTTGGCGAGTTTGCCGACGATCCGCTCGAGCTCGGCGCCGTGGCGGTCGTGGTCGATGGCCTTCCGCACTTCGGCGAGGCGCGCCGGCGCAGCCTCGTAGAAACCCGCGCCGACCCGGACACCGGGTGCGCCGATCTGGATGTAGTACCCGGTGGCCGGTGCCACCGCGACGAATGCACCCTGGTGCGTCTTGTACGGAGACTTGTCCTTGGAGAAGCGCACATCGCGGTACGGGCGGAACAGCTTGGCGGTGCCGAACTCGTCGGCGAGTTCTTCGGCAAGGGCCGTCATCGGTTCCGCGACCGCGGTGCGATAGATCTCTTTGTGCTGCTCCCAGAAGAACTTCGAGTTGTCGATCTCGAGATCGTCGTAGAAGTCGAGAGCGGCTTCGGGGAATCCGTCGAAGCTCATGGCATTCCTGTCGTCGCTGTGCCGGCTCCGTTCCGGCGGCGGTGGGGTCGTTCGTCGATGTGCTCGGAGTATCCCCGCGTGGTGAACTCCTCGCCGTCGACCCGCACCCGTGCCTCGTAACCGGAGATGTAACCCCGTCCGATCGCGAATCGCGGTGGAGAGTCGTAGGTTCCGACGACCGAGACGCCGTTGCAACCGAACTCGAAGACGCGGGGGAGGAGTCGCTCGTTCCCGTGTGAGTCGACGGTGGGGGTCTCGTCCGTCTCAAGGATGCGGTGGTAACCCTCATGGACCTTGCGATCGACTGTGCCGTCGAGTGATCGACGGATGACGTTGGTCTCGACGATACTTCCGGAGACCCCCAGCTGGGTGAACAGGATCTGGCGTTCACCGGGTAGGTCGACGACGTGATAACTGAACCACTCCAGCGGGATCTGGCGGATCGTGGCCCGGCGGAGTACGACGTAGGGACTGATGGATCGCGCGTACTCGAGGTTTCCCACTCCCGAGATCTCGGTCGTCGCACCGCGGTGCGTCACCTGACCCCGGTAGCGTCCCATGTGGCCGATGTGCTGCCAGACAGGCGATTTGACGAACCAGGTGGGGTTGGGCCGACACGTCATCGTCAGCTCTGCGTCGAGGTCGCCCGCATGGATACGGATGTCGAACTCCGGATGCGTCCCGGTGATCGACGCCAGGGTGCCGAACTCCGCGCGGTCCGGGGCGAACCGCCCGTCGCGTCGGGTGGAGAGCACCTCACGCGCGTAGGCGCTGTCGGCGCCGCTCGACGCGGAGGCGACGATGATGTCCTGCGGGTCGTCGGGGGTGGCCTCCTGCGGGAAGTCGAAGGCGCGGAGGCCCGTCATGCCGGCCATCACCATCAGGCTCAGGTATCGGTCTGGGCCGGGCAAGGACGGCAACATGAGGCCGTAGTGGCTCCACCCGAAGCGGCCCGGCAGCTCGGTGTGCGGTAGGAGATCGAGCGATCCGTCGAACGGTGTCTGTGACGCGCGGTGCGCGGCGTCGGTGAAGTGCCGGGCCACCGCCAGCGCGGGCCGCACAGCGGCCGGAGGGCGCGAGCGGTACACATGCCGACTGTCGGTGTTCATCACCGGCCGTCCTGTCCCGGGTCGAGGCGTCCGAACCCGACG
This sequence comes from Gordonia sp. GN26, assembly GCF_054823965.1. Lineage (NCBI taxonomy): Bacteria > Bacillati > Actinomycetota > Actinomycetes > Mycobacteriales > Gordoniaceae > Gordonia > Gordonia sp. GN26. Next base: position 13,515 of record NZ_JSYC01000005.1, read on the forward strand.
ACGCCGCCGTCGGACCGCCAGTCCAGTTCGTGTACCCGGATCTTGCGCATCTCGTTGCCCCCGACCGTCGTGGCCTCGTCGCCGTCGACCCCGACCACGATGTTGGTGTGCTGGCCCAGGGCCGACGACCGGTCGTAGAGGACAACGTCGCCCACGCGGGGCGTGTAGTCACCGACCGGTTCGAAACGGCGGTTGTCCTCGAAATACTCCTGCAGGGTGAACACTCCCGGAATCCGCCAGTGCCCCGAGTGGGGGTTGGCGAACGGTGTCCCGGCCTCGCGCATGATCCAGCTGACGAAGTTCGCGCACCACGGTTCGTCGACGCCTTCGGAGTAGAACGGCCCCGGACGCTGCGCGGCGTGCTCGGCGCGGAGCAACTCGACGATCCGGTTCTGCGTCGGCGTCAGTTGGGTGGCGTCGACCTGGGGAAACTCCGCGGTGTCCCACGGCAGCCACCGCTCGGGGACGGTGCGCCAGGCGATCACACCGGCACCCAGCATCAGGACCACGACGACCGCGGCGGCGACGACGTATGACCGGCCGCGTCGACGGGGCGGGCGTTCGTCGAGGTCCCTCCGTTCTCCGAGGTTCCCCTGTTTCTCAAGGTCCCTCTGTTCCCCGAGGTCACTGGCCGAGTCGGATCTCACCTCGACGAGTGTAAGGAATGCCACGCGGTGCGGTGCCGCGCTGCGCCGGGGGTGTTGGCAGAATGACGGGCTGGCGGGGGCTGCGAATCACGACCGTGAGAAGAACGGGGCGGAACACGACATGACGGACGAACCGGGGCACGACCCGATACTGCGTGCGGGGGACACCTGTCGGGAGATCGCCACCGCCGACCGCGTCGCCTGCATCGTCGATGCGGCGGACTACTTTCTGCACGCCAAGTCGGCGCTCCTGCAGGCGCGACGCCGCGTCATCCTGATCGGCTGGGATGTCGACACGAGGATCAGTCTGGACCCGCGGTCGCCGGAGGGAGACGTTCCCGACCGACTCGGTGAGTTCCTCAAATGGCTCGGCGCGAACCGGCCGGGCCTCGAGATCTATGTGCTGCGCTGGAGCACGGGTGCCTTCACCGGGATGCTGCGCGGTGTCGCGCCGCCGTTCGTCCAGGATCTGTTGACGGGGCGTCGACTGCATTTTCGGATCGATGCCGCACATCCGGTGTCGGCCGCGCATCACCAGAAGATCGCCGTCATCGACGATCAGTTCGCGTTCTGCGGCGGCATCGACATGACCGTCGACCGCTGGGATACTTCGGAGCACCTCTCGCACAACGACTTCCGTCGTGATCCCGACGGTGAATCACATGGTCCCTGGCATGACGTGACGGTCGCGCTCGACGGGGATGCGGCACGTGTCGTCGCGGGTGTCGCCGTCGACCGGTGGGAAGCGGCGACTGGTGAACGTCTGGCGCCCCTCGTCGACACCGACGGTCCCGACATCTGGCCCGAGGACCTCGGGGTCACGTTCACCGAGTGCGAGGTCGGGGTCGCCCGAACCATCCCGCACTACAACGATCGCGAGGAAGTCGACGAGATCCGTCGGCTCTACAAGGCGGCCTTCGCGGCTGCCCGGCGCACGATCTACATCGAGAGCCAGTACCTCGCCGCCCGCGAGATCGCAGATGCACTGGCCGAACGGCTCGCCGAACCCGACGGTCCGGAGATCGTCGTCGTTCTCCCGCGGCATGCCGACAGCCCGGTCGAACGGCTGGCCATGGACGGCGCACGGCACAAACTGCTCCGGATGCTGTGGCGTGCCGACGTCCACGACCGGTTCCGCGCCTACTATCCGGTGACTGCCGAGGACGACGAGATCTACGTGCACGCGAAGGTGCTCGTCATCGACGACATCCTGCTGCGCATCGGTTCGTCCAATCTCAACAACCGTTCGCTGGGTTTCGACAGTGAATGCGACGTGGCGATCGAGGCCCGCCGCGACGCCCCAGACGATGCGCGCATCCGCGACAACATCACGTCGATGCGGACCCGGCTGCTGTCGGAACACCTCGGCGTCGATGCCCAGGTCTTCGACGATGCTGTGCGAGAGACGGATTCGCTGGTCGGCGCGATCGAGGCGCTGGCCACCCCGGGCCGTACACTCGAACTATTCGACCGTGAGGTCATCGATGACGAGGCCTCGATCATCGCTGAGAACGAGCTCGTCGACCCGGAGGACGCGAGCACCCCGCTGGTCGAACGGGTCTACCGCAGTGTGCTCCGGCGGGGATCCGGAAAACGTCTGGCGCGCTTGACTTCCACGCGCTGAAATCCGCCCCTGAGACGAGCCACCACCGCTCCCTGAGGTGTGAGGAGC
>NZ_JSYC01000005.1:15843-21524 GCF_054823965.1 Gordonia sp. GN26
TGACGCGTTGCAGGCCCAGCTCAGTCCCGGATTCGCGCAGCTTCGATGGCCGGGGCGATGATCTCGGCGAGGTCGGCCGCGACGTCGCGATCGCCCTCCGGAGGCATCGCGACGAAGCTCAGCGCCATGCGGGTGATCGCGTGCGAGATGCGCTCGATGTCGGATTCCGGCATCGACAACCAGGTCGCCTCGCGGAACGCCTGCGACAAGCGGTCGCTCGCGGTGGCGATGATCGGCGCCACGTCGGTCGTGATGAGCTTCAACAGATCCGGTTTGGCCTCGCCGGACAGCAGCGAAGCAATCAGGGGATCAGTGGCCACGCCGGTGAAGTACTCGGTGAAAGCGGTGCGCAGCGCGCCGGTGACATCGCCGGCGTGGTCGGCGAGAGACTCGGCGACATGACCCGCGAAGCGGTTCGCCAACCGGACCGCATATCCCTGTGCCAGGCCATATCTCGACCCGAACTCGTTGTAGACGGTCTGCCGACTGACGCCGGTGGCGGCGGCGACGTCCGACATGCGGATCGCCGACCAGTCTCGCTCGGTCAGGAGGTCGTGCAACCCGTCGAGCAACGAGTTGCGCAGCAGCGACTCGCTGTCCTGCGCGTGATTGCGTGTCGTCATCCTGCCGCGCCGACCGGCTCCAGCGCGTTCGAGATCTCGGCGCGCAGCGGACGTCCGGTACCGCCGCCCACGTCGCTCCTGGTGTCGACGTCCACGTCGAAGTGCGCGGCCATCGCCGGCTGCCCGTCCATCCGGGTGTTGCGGTTGTACTGCATCGACCACGCGAGCGAGACGCGCGGGAGTGGGGTCGCGGGAGCGAGTCCGAGGTCGGTGGCGATGGTCATGGCCACCAGTTTGCCGTGCTCGATGGAGGTGAGCCACCGCCCGGCACCTATCGGCTCACCGGGACTTTCGTCGCCGCGCCGGACCCCGATCACGACAATGGACGTTGTCTATACAAAAGTTCCTGTTTGTAAAGTACTCTTCTGCAAAGAAGATCCCTCGCGCGTTTCTGTCGGGGGAGGGCGCGAGGGATCTTCCTGGGGGAACTCCGGGGCGGCGGGGGAAAGGGCCGCGTCCGGAATCGAGGGGAGCTACCCCTCTGTCATGGGGTGTTGATCCAGTTCAGGATCGACTGTGCGGTGGCGGGATCGCCGTTGCTGATGCCGATCGCCGCGCCGATGGCAGCGCCGACCCCGGCGCCCCAGATGCAACCGACGATGACGAGGCAGCCGATGATCAGGCCGGCGAGCGCACCGATTGCAGTGGTCACGTTGCCGCCGCGGTTCCAGCCGTTGTTGATGTGCCAGATCATCTGCTGATACGCGCGATCCTTCTTCGCCGACGCGGGACGAACGCCCGCCGCGATCGCGGCGCGAGCCTCCGGCGTGAGGATCGGGGAGAAGGTCGCCTGGGTGCGATCGGCGCTGACCTGCGTGCGCAGCGGCACCGTCGCCCCGTTGAGGGGCAGGGTCAGGGCGACGCGTTCGAGAAGTCGCCCGTTCGGGTCGACGACCCGCAGCTCGCTCCCGGCTGATACGAAGGTGGCGTTCCGCAGGCTCGACGTGATGGAGGTGCCGTCCGCGGAGGCGATCGACAAGTGTGAGGGCGCTGCAGGTGCCGGCGCGCCATGGGCAGTGCCGAACGAGATCGTGAGCACGGCGATGGCCGACGCCGTGATGCCGAACAGGCGGAAACGCTTCATCGGTCGCTCTCCACTTCGTCGTCTCCATGTGGTCGTTGCCGTCGCCGCGATGACCACACCCGGCCACCTAGTGGGCTCCGAGCGCTTTGTCGGGTTCGAGCGGTGTGATTGTTGCACCGTTCCGATCGCGCATGTGCATGTCCGATTCCATTTGGTATGAACGGATGACGTCCAAACATGTGGACCATGTGATCGAGGGAAGCGTCCCGAGGATGGCGCGAGGACCAGCTGTACTGACCCGGGCCGGTCGAGATCGATTGGCATGAGGTTCGAATGGTCGGTGAGTCGTAGCATGGAGGAGTGGGTTTCGCCGTCCCGCCCGAGGCGTACGGACGCTTCATGGGCCGCTACGCCGATCCGCTCGCCGAGGTCTTCACCGCCTTCGCGGGGGTCGGTGCCGATTCGGATGTCCTCGACGTCGGGTGTGGCCCCGGGGCGCTGACCTCCCATGTGTTGACACTGGGTGCTGCTGTGAGCGCGATCGATCCGTCCCCACCCTTCGTCGATGCCTGTCGCGAACGATTTCCCGACGTTGACGTGCGCCGCGGTACTGCTGAGCAATTACCCTACGACACAGGCGAATTCACCCACGTAATCGCGCAGTTGGTGGTTCATTTCATGACGGACCCGGTTCGCGGTCTCGCGCAGATGGCACGCGTGACACGTCCGGGCGGGACCGTCGCGGCCTGCGTGTGGGACGGGCCGACCGGAGCGCTCGCCCCGTTCTGGGATGCGGTACACGTGCTCGAGCCGGACGCCCGGGATGAGGCGCTGCTGTCCGGCGCGCACCGTGGTCATCTCACGGCACTCTTCGCGATGGCCGGACTGCGGAGCGTCGTCGAGGAGCCGATCACCGTCGACGTTGTTCATCCGAGTTTCGAGGAGTGGTGGGAGCCCTACACTTTCGGCATCGGTCCGGCGGGCGAGTATGTGCAGTCGCTCGACGCCACCGATCGAAGCGAACTCGAGGCGGTGGCGCGGAAGCGTCTCGGCGACGGGCGATTCATCGTCTCGGCCACTGCGTGGGCCGCACGCGGGACGGTCTGAGCGCGAGGCGGGTCAGTCGTCGGCCGACGGACGCATGCCCGCCAACAGGATGGACACCAGGCGCGGCACGAGGTTCGGGGTCGCTGCCGTGACGGCGTCGGGCTGAGGGCGCGTGATGAGGCCGATCCCGACGATCAGCTCGAGTGCGTCGAGGTCGTCGCGAACCAATCCTGCGTTCTTGGCCGAACCGAGCAGTTCGTCGACGCGGGCCAAGGTCTGGGCCTGGGTGGTGCGAACCGCAGCGGTCACGTACTCGGCCAGCGCCGCCGACAGGGCGCCGAGATCCAGATCGACGAGCCGGTTCACGAACGTCGTCCACGCTGTGTCGGGTGTGGTGGTGATGTCGGTGAGACCCTCGTCGGCGGCGCGCCCGATGTCGTTCAGGATTGCGAGCGCCACTTCGTCTGCGAGCGCATGCCGGGACTCGAAGTTCCGGTAGAGGGTGGCGATTCCCACCCCGGCACCCTCCGCGACGGTCTCGAGTGCGACACCGCCGCCCAGTGCCGCGAACAGTCGACGGGCCTCTTTGACGATCGCCTGACGACGCCGTGCTGCATCCGCTCGCATGCCCACGTCCTCTCGAGCCGTTGACTCGTCCATCACATCGGTGTTGACAGCCCCAGTCTAACCGGAGGATTATCATCCACTATAAAACGGAGGAAAAGCATCCGGTTTAGATCTGGAGGACGTGCGATGACATCCACGGAGTTGGGAACCACGGCGAATGAGGAGAAGGCGGCGTCGGGAAAGAAGACGCCGCCGCCCGTGGTGATGCTGGCGGGTCTGACCGCCGGCTTGGGCGCCATCCTCATCCTGCTGCTGATGGTGTTCATCCTGCCGTCACTGAAGAGTGGTGCCCACGATCTGCGGGTCGGCGTGGTCGGTTCGCCGGCTGCGGTCGGTTCGTTCGAGCGGAGCCTGGCCACGGCTGCTCCCGATGCGTACGAGCCCCAGCGCTACGACTCGGAGGCCGCGCTGCGGGACGCGATCGAACACCGTGAGGTGGTCGGCGGCTTCGTGATCGACGAGGCGGGTGTCCACACCCTGGTTGCCGGCGCAGGCTCGGCGTCGATCAGTGGGAGCCTCACCGGTACCGCGCAGGCGGTCGGGCAGGCGACAGGGGAGAAGGTGACGGTCGAAGACGTGGTCCCGCTGCCCGAGGCCGACCCGACCGGCATCGGCATCGGTGGTCTCGCGTTCCCGCTCGTCTTCGGCGGCATCGTGCCGGTCGTCGCGTTCCGGAAGATCTTCCCGCGTGGCAACGGCTGGTACCTGACCGGTCTGATCACCTTCTCGGTCGTCGGTGGCGTCATCGTCGCGTCCATGCTCACCTTCGGGTTCGGCAGCATCGACACGGGACTGTGGTCGACGGAGTTCTGGGCGGTCGCCGGTTCCATCGCGCTCGGTGTCGCCGCCCTGGCCATCCCGCTGGCGGGCCTGCAGAACGCGTTCGGCGCCAAGGGTTTCACCATCGGTGCGATGGTCATGATGTTCCTCGGCAATCCGCTGGCCGGTATCGCCGGCTCGGCCGCGTGGCTGCCGTCCGGGCTGGGCACCGTCGGACAGATCCTGCCCCCGGGTGCTGCCGGAACCCTGGTCCGTTCGGCCGCCTACTTCGGCGGTGCAGGCGGTCTCACCGCGGGACTGACACTGGCCACGTGGATCGTCGTCGGTCTGGTGCTGTTCGTCACGGGTGCGCGACGTGCCGCCGTGTCGGCAGCCGAGGCCGTCGAGATCGGCAGCTAGGCTTCGAATCCATATCGGGGCGTCGAGTATCGAGCGCCCAACTGATCGAGGGAGACAGAGCATGTCGGGCCATGTCAACGTGGACAATTTCGTTCGGGCGGAGACGCACCGGATGTTTGCCGACATCCAACTGGCCGCCGGCGGGGTGGGGAAGTTCCGCCACAACCGGGAACCCGCCTCGATCGACGAGCAGACGGTGATCCGGCTCAACCGCGACACCCTCTACAGCTTCGCCGTCGTCGACCTCGCCGAACCGGCCGCCCTCACACTGCCCGACGCAGGCGAACGATATGTGTCCGCGATGGTCGTGAACGAGGACCACTACGTCGGCGGCGTTCTGCACGCCGTGGGTGAGCACACGCTGACGCAGGAACAGTACGGATCGAGGTATGTCCTCGTCGCGGTGCGGATTCTGGTCGATCCGACGAATGCTGCCGACGTCGCCGCGGTCGGTGAGTTGCAGGATCGGACGACGATCGCCTCGGCGTCGTCGGAACCGTTCGTTTCTCCCGACTACGACACCGCGAGCCTCGACGCGACCCGCAACGCGCTGTTGGAGTTGGCCAAGGGACTCGACTCGTTCGACCGAACCTTCGGCGCCCGCGATGACGTCGACCCGGTCCGACACCTGATCGGGTGCGCCGCGGGTTGGGGTGGTCTCCCTACCTCGGAGGCGACCTATGTCGGCGTCGACCCGGCCACCGGCCCAGGACATTACGAACTGGTCTTCGCCGACGTCCCGGTCGATGCCTTCTGGTCGGTGTCGGTCTACAACGCGGCCGGGTTCTTCGAGCCCAACGAGGAGAATCTGTACACGGTCAACAGCGTCACCGGCGTTCGCAACGACGATGGTTCGATCACCGTCCGGTTCATCCCGGACACCTCGGGCGACGTCCCGCCGAACGCGATCGTGACTCCGGAGGGCTGGAACTACCTCATCCGCTTCTATCGCCCCCGCCCCGAGATCCTCGACGGCACGTGGACTCCGCCGGTGTTGAAGGCGGTTGCTCAGTCCTGAGGTCGACTGCAGATTCGTATGACGTTGTGCCCGGATTCCGGGCACAACGTCATACGATCCTAAGAGTGGTTGCGCGCGTAGCCCTCTCGCCCGCTGAGGTGCAAGGAGTGATAGCGACGGGCCGTCCTCGCTACCTGAGGTGCAGGGAGTGATAGCGACGGGC
>NZ_JSYC01000053.1:0-42445 GCF_054823965.1 Gordonia sp. GN26
CGCCGATTCGTGACCGACGGTGACGAAGTCGCCCGGCGCTGCGGGTCCGTCGCCGTCGGTGGGAGCCATGCGTCAGGCGTCCTGCGGTTTGGCCAGCGGGAACGCCAGCGATTCGCGGATCGACTGACCGGTGATGAGCATGACCACTCGGTCGACGCCCACACCCAGACCACCCGTGGGTGGCATCGCGTACTCGAGTGCCTGCAGGAAGTCCTCGTCGAGCTCCATCGCCTCCGGGTCGCCGCCGGCGGCCAGGATCGACTGCTCGGTCAGACGCTTGCGCTGCTCCACCGGGTCGGTGAGCTCGGTGTAGGCGGTACCGAGCTCCACACCCCACGCCACGAGGTCCCAGCGCTCGGCGACGCCGGGCTTGCTGCGATGCGCGCGGGTCAGCGGCGACGTCGACGTCGGGAAGTCGGTGTAGAACGTCGGGAAGGTCGTGCGGTCCTCGCCGAGGTGTTCGTAGAGTTCCAGCACGATCTGGCCGGCATCCCAGTCCGGGCGGTGGTTGATCTCGAGACGATCGCAGACCGCGCGGAGCTGCTCGACGGAGGTCTCGGGGGTGATCTCCTCCCCCGCACCCTCGGACACCACCTCGTGGACGGTCTTGACCGGCCACTCGCCCGAGATGTCCACGCGCACTTCGTTTCCGTCGGCGTCGGTCCGGATGATCACCGGTTCGCCGTAGGCCGCTGTCGCCGCGTGCTGGATCATCTCGCGGGTGAGGTCCAGCATCTTGAGGTAATCGCTGTGCGCCTCATAGGCTTCCAGGCTCGTGAACTCCGGGTTGTGACTGAAGTCGACACCCTCGTTGCGGAAGTTGCGGCCGATCTCGAAGACCTTCTCCACGCCGCCGACGCACAGGCGCTTCAGGTAGAGCTCCGGCGCGATCCGCAGGTAGAGGTCGAGGTTGTAGGCGTTGATGTGCGTCTGGAACGGTGTCGCGTTGGCGCCGCCGTGGATCTGCTGCAGGATCGGAGTCTCGACCTCCAGGAAGCCGCGCGCGGCGAGGAAGTCGCGCAACGACTTCACCACCAGGCTGCGGATCGCGAGGTTCTTCCGGCTCTCCTCGTTGATCGCGAGGTCGACGTAGCGCTGGCGCACCCGGGCCTCGGGATCGGTGAGGCCCGCCCACTTGTCCGGCAGGGGGCGCAGGCACTTGCCGTTGATCCGCCAGGCGTCGATCAGGATCGACAGTTCACCCTTGCGGCTGGTGCCGACGACACCGCGCGCCTGGATGAGGTCGCCGAGGTCGACGTCGGTACCGAAGTCGGGAGTGCCCGGGATGACCCGCGAGTCCTCGACGAGGATCTGCACCTCACCCGACCAGTCGTGCATGTCGGCGAACACCACCTTGCCGAAGTCACGCAGACGCGTGACGCGGCCGGCGACGGTGACGACGGTGCCCTCCGGTTCGGACCGTGCCTGCGCGATGGTGTGGGTCGGCTGGTCGGCGGGCGGATACGGATCGAAGCCACGCTCGACGAGCCGGTCCATCTTGTCCAGACGGACTCGCACCTGCTCGGGACGGTGCACGACGGCCACCTCGGGAGTCGCTGCCTCCGCTTCGAGTTCGGCGATCAGCGCCGGCGCGTCGACGCCGGCCGGGATCGACGGCTGGCCCTCGGAGTAGTGCCTGGCCCGCCCGAACGTGGGCAGGGTGATGAACCCTTCGGTGACGATCGCGGCAAGGCCGACGCGCGGCAGGATGCGGTTGTCCTCGAAGCACAGGTAGCGCGACTGCCAGTCCGGCAGGTACTTCGCGTTCGACTTGTACAGCGACTCCATCTGGAAGAACCGCGAGCCGAACATCAGGACGGAGTAGCCGGCGCGCATGACCGGGCCGGCACCGATCTGCGGCCCCTGCTCGAAGAAGGCGCGGAAGGCGGCGAAGTTGAGGGAGACCTCGGTGATGCCGAACTGTTCGGAGTTGCGGCACAATTCGGCGACCATCGTCTCGACGACGCCGTTCGGTCCCTGGCGATCGCGTCGCATCAGGTCCAGGGAGGCGCCGCGACGGCCCCACGGGACGAAGGAGAGCATGCCGACGACCTTCTCGTCGGGGCTGCCCTCGCCGACGACGGCCTCGACCAGCAGGCAGTCGTCGTCGGCGCGATCGCCGATGCGCGACAACGCCATCGCGAAACCGCGTTCCTCGTCGGTGTCGCGCCAGTCGTCGGCGCGCGCGACGACCTTGGCCATCTCGGCGTCACCGATCTCCCGATGACGCCGGATACGCACTGTCACACCGGCTCGTCGGGTGCGGGTGACGGCCTGGCGCACGGCCTTCATCGCCGGGCCGCTGAGGCTGAACTCACGGGTGTGCAGGATGGCCTCGTCGCCGATGTTCAGCGAGATGAAACCGGCGGCGTCGTAGGCCGCGGCGCCGCGTGCGCTCGACCCGATCGAGGCCGGGTGCCAGCCGTACTTCTCACAGAGCGTGAGGAATTCGGCGATCGCGTCGGGCCAGGATTCCGGATCGCCGATGGGGTCACCGCCGGCCATGCCGACGCCGACCTCGACCCGGTAGGTGATGGCGGCGCGGCCGTCCGGCGAGAACACGACCGCCTTGTCCCGGCGGGTGGAGAAGTAGGCGAGCGAATCGTCGTCGTTGAAGCGGGTGATGAGCGCGCGGATCAGCGACTCGTCCTCCGCGGTGATCAGCCAGCGCAGGCGCTGCGACCGGAACAGCACGACCGCCGCGGCGATCAGCGCCAGCGCGCCGAACAGACCGAGCAGACCGTTGACGAAGACGTGCGTGTGGCGGCCGTCGAAGGAGGCGTCCTGGTCGATCGCGCCGAAGGCGACCACGCGGTTGAACGCGTACGGCAACCGATCTGCGCGGGTCAGCGTGTGGGGGAAGGCCCAGACGAGCGCCCAGCCGAGCAGCGTCGCGATGCCGAGACCGACGACGAGAGTGGCGAACGACGCGGGGATCGCCCCGCGCCGGACCCGGGTGTGGAACTGCCGATAGGTGGCCAGCAGGAAGATCAGCGCGGCGAGGTCGATGACCAGGCCGATGTAGATGTTGGTGCGGTCCCAGGCCGTGACGTCGAGGTCGTCCTCGAGCGACGGGATCAGGTACAGCACGTTGCCGACCATGAACAGCACGAGGTAGATCACGCTGATCCACCAGGCGATCCGCTTGCGTGCCGACAGCGCGACGGCGATCAGCGCCAGGACGAACGCCCACGCGAAGCTCGTGTCGGGCAGGGTGATGATGTAGTCGTCGACGTAGCGCCGCGGGTCGTGGATCAGCCGCCGGAATGCCGGGATGAGGCTGGACAGCAACGCGATCGTCGCCAGGACGCCGACGACGGTGCCCGCGACGTGCGGGGCGTTGCGACCGAATCCGGTAGGGCGCCTGATCTTGTCGAGGAGGACGAGCGAGCGTCGATCAGCCGCGGTGGGAGTCCGCCGGAGTGCCTCGGGATGTTCGTCGGGGCTGGACGGGTCGACCGGCGCAAGGGGTGTGTCGGTGGCCATGCGTCGACGGTAGTCGTCCGCGGAGGCGCGCTCCGGCACTCCACGCTGATTCGAGCATGCGGCGGCACATATCTGCGTCGATACCGGTGCGCTCGTGCCGGTGTGGCCGACTCCGCGGACACGGGGCATGATCGGGACCGTGTACGACGTGACGATCCGCGACGACTCCATCCGCCTCGGCCAGTTCTTGAAACTGGCCAACCTCATCGAATCCGGCGCCGAGGCCAAAGAGGTCATCGCCGACGGTCTGGTGACAGTCAACGGTGAGGTCGAGACCAGGCGGGGTCGTCAGCTCACGCTCGGCGATGTGGTCGAGGTGGGCGGAATGAGTGTGCGGGTCGCCCGCGAAGAGGCGTGAGCCCCCCGGACACCCGAAACCCCCGGTGTTGATCCCCCGTGTTTGATCCCCCCGGATCAGGAACGGACGCCGAGTCGCCTGAGTTCGGCGGGCGTGATGAGGCGTTCTGCTTCCGCGGGGAACGGCGATGAACTGATTCGACGGACGCCGAGTCGCCCCCCGGTGAGCGAATTCAGCAATGAGCCCCGGCGGGGCGAGTGAAATGTGTCAGCCAACTTCATGACCAATCACTTCCTGGTGCATTCACATTCGTTACAACGGACTCTGACTTTGACCTACTGTAGCGACACTACTCATCGCTGTCTCCAGGAATTCTCGTGGTTTGCACCACTCACCCCGAGCCCCGTCGACATGTGAGATCCACGTCCCCCGGTGTCCCGGAATCGTGGCTGTCGCATCTGCCGACTAGATCGATCATGGCATGCAGAGCGTTACGGTCCGGGTAGCGACGCGGCATCTACCAGCACCAATGCTACGCAGCGAACCCGGCGGCGTATGCCATCCATCCGGACGAATTCGCCCATCGCGTCGGGACCCGCCGGGACATCGGGCTCTGGTGGGTGGAAGCCGGATCCAGTAGGTTCACGTGGACCTTCACTGTTCTTGACCGAAAGTAGCGCCGACATGTCCGATATCGACGACCTCCTGTCCTGCCTCCCCTACGACTCACTGGCCCAACAGCTCGGCGTCGACGAGGACTCCGCTCGCGCTGCTGCCGGACAGGCGATCCCTGCTCTGCTCGCCGGTCTGCAGGCGCAGACCGCGAACGAGGCGTCGGCACAAAAACTCGTCGGCGCGCTCGCACAACACGACAACGACCTCGCGGCCGGGGAGATCCGCGTCGACGACGTCGACACCGCCGACGGCTCGAAGATCGTCGCCCACATCTTCGGCGACAAGACCCCGGAAGTCGCGGGCGCCGTCAGCAACCAGGTACCGGCCGCCGCCGTCGACCAGGGCCTGGTCCAGAAACTGCTCCCGATCCTCGCCCCGATCGTGTTGAGCTACATCACCAAGAAGGTGCTGGGCGGAGGTGGCGGTGCCCAGGCCGGCACCGGTGGCCTGGGCGATCTGATCGGCAGTGTGCTCGGTGGCGGCAACAGCGGCGGTGCTGCCGGAGGACTCGGCGACCTGCTCGGCGGGATGCTCGGTGGCGCAGCCGGCGGCAGTGCCAAGCAGGGCGGCGGCGATCTCCTCGGCGGCATCCTCGGATCGATCCTGGGCGGCCGGAAGTAGATCAGGCCAGGCCGGCGAGGAACCGGTTGGCCCAGGTGACGGCGCTGACGCCGGGCTTGACCTGGAAGTCGCCGTAGGTGCCGTGCGATCCCGACTGCAGGAACCGGTTGAACGAGATGATCTGCTCGCGCGCCCGCTTGTTGCCGAGTTCCTGAACGATCGCGCCGGGGCCACCGAGCGTCAACAGCTCGCGCACGATCACCGCCGCCTCCGCCTGGTACTGGAGGATCTGGCTCGGCGTCGGGTCGCTGGTCTCGGCCAGGTAGCCGGCGATGCGGGTGATGTAGAAGTCGCGCGGCGTGTTGCAGTACATGTCCGACGGCTCGCAGAGAGTGAACGCGCGGGGCAGGACCCAGCCCATGCCGTCGAGGCGGGGCCCGCCGCTGCCCTCACCGCGCAGGGCCGGGCCCACGACGTTGTCCTTGCGGGAACGTCGGGGATCGGAGATCAGCACGACGCCGGCGACCTGACCGGGGCGGATCATGGCGCGGCCGGTGCCGGTCTCCGACGCGAGGTCGCCCGCGGCGTCGGCGCCCTGGCTGTACCCGACCAGAGCGATCCGGGTGCCCGGGCATCGCGCCAGCATCTGCAGGGCGAGGCCGCGGGTGTTGGCGACGGCCTGCGCCTTCGACTTCCCGTAGATCGCCTTCTCCCACGGGAACGCGGTCGCGTCGTAGCCGACGTACTGGACCTTGGTCTCCGGCCCCAGACCGGAGGTGACCGCACCCAGGACGCCCGGGCTGACGCCGTTGGACCAGGTTCCCGGAACGGCGAGGACGTAGATCTTCGGGCAACCGGCCGGCGCCGCGTCCGCACGCGGCGTGCTCAACCCGAACCCTCCCAAGACCGCACACAGCAGAGTGCACATGATGGCGAGGATTCGACGCATGGGCTGCCCCTTCGATGGATGGATTGCGATAGCCCGAGTGTATGGCCGCGCCCCCCGGGCGTGTAGCCGAGAGAACGAAACTCCCGCCCACCTTTTCGGTGAGCGGGAGTTCTCGTTCGTGGTGGCCGTCAGGTCAGCGCTGGGCGACCTGGGTCGGCACGATCGGGGCCGGCAGATCCGACGCACCGGTGAGGTACGCGTCGGCGGCCGCGGCGGCCGAACGACCCTCGGCGATCGCCCAGACGATCAGCGACTGGCCACGACCGGCGTCACCGGCGACGAACACGCCCGGCTGGCCGACTGCGGCGAAGTTGTTGTCGCGCTTGACGTTGCCGCGGGCGTCGTAGTCGACACCCATCTTGTCGAGGAGATCCTCGCGCTCCGGGCCGACGAAGCCCATCGCCAGCAGGACCAGATCGGCCTCGAGCTCGAAGTCCGAGCCCTCGACCTTCTCGAAGCGTCCGTCACGCATGACGACCTCGTGGGCCTTCAGGCCGGTGACCTTGCCGTTCTCACCGAGGAACTGCTCGGTGTTGACCGAGAAGACGCGCTCGCCGCCCTCTTCGTGCGCCGACGACACGCGGTACATCAGCGGGTAGGTCGGCCACGGGGTCGACTCGGCCCGCTCGATCGGCGGCTTCGGCATGATCTCGAACTGGTGGACGATCTCGGCGCCCTGACGCAGCGAGGTGCCCAGGCAGTCGGCGCCGGTGTCGCCACCGCCGATGATGATGACCTTCTTGCCCTTGGCCGTGATCTGGCCCTCGACGGTGTCGCCGAGCTGAACCCGGTTGGCCTGGGGCAGGAACTCCATCGCCTGGTGGATGCCGTCGAGCTCGCGGCCCGGGATCGGCAGGTCGCGACCGATGGTCGAACCGTTGGCGAGGATGACCGCGTCGAAGTCGGCACGCAGCTGCTCGACGGTGATGTCGACGCCCACGTTGACGCCGGTGCGGAAGACGGTGCCCTCGGCCTCCATCTGCGCCAGACGGCGGTCGATGTGGCGCTTCTCCATCTTGAACTCGGGGATGCCGTAGCGCAGCAGACCGCCGATGCGGTCGGCCCGCTCGAACAGCGTCACGTCGTGTCCGGCACGCGTGAGCTGCTGTGCGGCAGCGAGTCCGGCCGGGCCCGAGCCGACGACGGCCACCGACTTGCCGGTCTTCTCCGACGGCAGGACCGGGGTGACCCAGCCGTTGTCGAAGGCGTTGTCGATGATCTCGACCTCGACCTGCTTGATGGTCACCGGCGGCTGGTTGATGCCGAGCACGCACGACGCCTCACAGGGTGCCGGGCACAGGCGACCGGTGAACTCCGGGAAGTTGTTGGTCGCGTGCAGACGCTCGATGCCGTCGCGCCACTGGTCCTTGTAGACCAGGTCGTTCCACTCGGGGATCAGGTTCCCCAGCGGGCAACCGTTGTGGCAGAACGGGATACCGCAGTCCATGCAGCGGCTCGCCTGCGTCTTCAGGTGATCCTTGTCGAAGTCGGTGTAGACCTCTTTCCAGTCGAGCAGTCGCAGCTCGACCGGACGACGGTCGGGCAGCTCCCGCTCGGGGTGCTTGAGGAATCCTCTGGGGTCAGCCACGTGCGGCCTCCATGATCGCTTCGTTCACGTCTCGCCCGGTCTTCTCCGCTTCGGAGATGGCCAGCAGCACGCGCTTGTAGTCCCGCGGCATGACCTTGGCGAACTTGGTCTGGGCAGTGTCCCAATCGGCGAGCAGCGCTGCGGCGACCGGGGATTCGGTCTCGGCGCGGTGTTCGTCGATGATGGCGGCGAGGAACTCGATGTCCTCGGCCTCGAGCGGCTCGAGGTCGACGAGCTCGGTGTTGAGGTTGTCGGCCAGCTTGGCGTCCGGGTCGTAGACGAACGCCATACCGCCCGACATACCCGCCGCGAAGTTGCGGCCGGTCTCGCCGAGCACCACGACGCGTCCACCGGTCATGTACTCACAGCCGTGGTCGCCCACACCCTCGACGACCGCTGTCGCACCCGAGTTACGGACGCAGAAGCGCTCGCCGACGATGCCGCGCAGGAAGATCTTGCCCGCGGTGGCACCGAAGCCGATCACGTTGCCGGCGATGATGTTGTCCTCGGCGACGAAGTCGGCCGGCGCGTTGCGCGCCGGACGGACCACCAGGCGGCCGCCCGAGAGGCCCTTGCCGACGAAGTCGTTGGCGTCGCCCTCGAGGCGCAGCGTGATGCCCTTGGGGACGAAGGCACCGAAGCTGTTGCCCGCGGAACCGGTGAAGTCGACGATGATCGTGCCGTCCGGCAGACCCTGTGCACCATAGGTCTTGGTGACCTCGTGGCCCAGCATGGTGCCGACGGTGCGGTTCACGTTGGTGATCTTCGACGTGAACGACACGCGGGTGCCGTGGTCGATCGCGTCGCGGCTCTGCGCGATGAGCTGCTGGTCGAGCGCCTTCTCCAGCGAATGATCCTGGACGCCTGAGCAGTACAGGTCCTGGTTCATGAACGGCGATTCCGGCATGGTCAGGATCGACGTCAGGTCGAGCTTGCCCGCCTTCTCCGACTTCCAGTGCGCCAGCGCCTTGGTGGTGTCGAGGGCCTCGACGTGACCCACGGCCTCCTGGAGGGTACGGAAGCCGAGGCGTGCCAGCAGCTCCCGGACCTCTTCGGCGATGAACAGGAAGAAGTTCTCGACGAACTCCGGCTTGCCGGCGAAACGCTCACGCAGAAGTGGGTTCTGGGTGGCGATGCCGACCGGGCAGGTGTCGAGGTGGCAGACGCGCATCATGACGCAGCCCGAGACGACGAGCGGTGCGGTCGCGAAACCGAACTCCTCGCCACCGAGCAGCGCGGCGATCACGACGTCGCGGCCGGTCTTCATCTGACCGTCGACCTGGACCACGATGCGGTCGCGAAGACCGTTGAGCAGCAGGGTCTGCTGGGTCTCGGCGAGACCGATCTCCCACGGCGCACCGGCGTGCTTGAGCGACGTCAGCGGCGACGCACCGGTACCACCGTCGTGACCCGAGATGAGCACGACGTCCGCGTGTGCCTTCGACACACCGGCGGCGACGGTGCCCACGCCGACCTCGCTGACGAGCTTCACGTGGATGCGCGCCTTGGGGTTGGCGTTCTTCAGGTCGTGGATCAGCTGGGCGAGATCCTCGATCGAGTAGATGTCGTGGTGCGGCGGCGGCGAGATGAGGCCGACGCCGGGCGTCGAACCACGGACCTCGGCGACCCACGGGTACACCTTGTGCGGCGGGAGCTGGCCGCCCTCACCGGGCTTGGCGCCCTGCGCCATCTTGATCTGGATGTCGGTGCAGTTCGACAGGTAGTGCGAGGTGACGCCGAAACGTCCCGACGCGACCTGCTTGATCGCACTGCGGCGCCAGTCGCCGTTCTCGTCGTGATGGAAACGACGCGGATCCTCGCCGCCCTCACCGGAGTTCGAGCGACCGCCGAGACGGTTCATGGCGATGGCCAGGGTCTCGTGGGCCTCGGCCGAGATCGAGCCGAAGCTCATCGCGCCGGTCGAGAACCGCTTGACGATCTCGCTGGCCGGCTCGACCTTCTCGATCGGGATCGGATCGCGGTCACCGAAGTTGAAGTCGAAGAGGCCGCGCAGCGTGCCCAGACGGGTCGACTGGTCGTCGACCATCTTCGTGTACTCCTTGAACACCCCGTACTGGCCGGTGCGCGTGGAGTGCTGCAGCTTGAACACCGTGTCCGGGTTGAACAGGTGGTACTCGCCCTCACGGCGCCACTGGTACTCACCGCCGACCTCGAGCTCGCGGTGCGCGCGCTCCGAGGGCCGGTCGCTGAACGCCAGTGCGTGGCGGGCGGCGACGTCGGCGGCGATCTCGTCGAGACCGATGCCGTCGAGCTGGCTGATGAGTCCGGTGAAGAACTCGTCGACCGTCGCCTGCGACAGGCCGATGACCTGGAAGAGCTGTGCGCCGGTGTACGAGGCGATGGTCGAGATGCCCATCTTGCTCATCACCTTGAGCACGCCCTTGCTCGCGGCCTTGATGTAGTTCTTCTTCGCGGTGGCGAAGTCGACGTCGCCGAGCACGCCGCGCTCGACCATGTCCTCGATGGACTCGAAGGCCATGTACGGGTTGACCGCTGCCGCACCGAAGCCGATGAGCGTGGCCACGTGGTGGACCTCGCGGCAGTCACCGGACTCGACGATGAGGCCGGCGCGGGTGCGCTTGCGCTCGCGCACCAGGTGGTGGTGCACCGCGGCGGTCAGCAGCAGCGACGGGATCGGCGCGAGGTTCTCGTCGGACTCGCGGTCGGACAGCACGATCAGGTTGGCGCCGTCCTCGATGGCGGCGCTGGCCTTCGCGCGGATCTCGTCGAGTGCCTTGCGGAGCCCGGCACCACCCTCGGCCACCGGGTAGAGGCCGTGGATGTGGACGCTGCGGAAGTCCGGCAGCGACTCGTTGTCGTTGATCTGCACCAGCTTCGCCAGTGTGTCGTTGTCGATGACCGGCTGCGGCAGCTCGATCTGGCGGCACGACACGGGGCTCGGGTTGAGCAGGTCGGCCTCGGAGCCGATGGTCGAACCGACGCTGGTGACGACCTCCTCGCGGATGGCGTCGAGCGGCGGGTTGGTGACCTGCGCGAACATCTGCTGGAAGTAGTCGAACAGCATGCGCGGGCGCTTGGACAGCACGGCGATGGGCGTGTCGGTGCCCATCGAACCGAGTGCCTCGGCGCCGGTCTTGGCCATCGGCGCGACGAGGAGGTTCAGCTCCTCGCTGGTGTAACCGAAGACCTGCTGGCGCAAGGTGACCCGGTCGTGCGGCATGTGCACGTGCGGCTGCGCCTCGATGTCGTCGACGGCGACCATGCCCTTGTCGAGCCACTCCGCGTACGGGTGCTCGGCGGCCAGCTCGTCCTTGATCTCCTCGTCGTCGACGATGCGACCGGCGGCGGTGTCGACGAGGAACATACGGCCGGGCTGCAGACGCATCTTCTGCACGACGTCGGCGTGGTCGATGTCGAGGACGCCGACCTCGGAGGCCATCACGACGAGGCCGTCCTTGGTGACCCAGATGCGGCTGGGGCGCAGACCGTTTCGGTCGAGCACGGCGCCGACGACGGTGCCGTCGGTGAAGCACACCGACGCCGGGCCGTCCCACGGCTCCATGAGCGCCGAGTGGTAGCGGTAGAACGCGCGGTGCTCGGGCTTCATCGACTCGTGACGCTCCCAGGCCTCCGGGATCATCATCAGGACCGCGTGCGGCAGGCTGCGGCCGCCGAGGTGAAGCAGCTCGAGCACCTCGTCGAAACGAGCGGTGTCGGAGGCACCCGGGGTGCAGATCGGGAAGATCTTCGACGCGGCGTCGGCACCGAAGGCCTCGGTGTCGATGAGCGACTCGCGGGCCCGCATCCAGTTCTCGTTGCCGGTGACGGTGTTGATCTCACCGTTGTGGGCGACGCGGCGGAACGGGTGTGCGAGCGGCCACGACGGGAAGGTGTTGGTGGAGAAGCGCGAGTGGACGAGGCCCAGCGAGCTCTCGACGCGCGAATCCTGCAGGTCGACGTAGAACTCCCGCAACTGCGGGGTCGTCAGCATGCCCTTGTAGACGAAGGTGCGGCCGGACAGGGACGGGAAGTAGACGGTCTCGCGGCCGGGGCCGTCGGCGCCGGCACCCTTGTTGCCGAGCTCGTACTGCACGCGCTTGCGCACGACGTACGCGCGGCGCTCGAGCTCCATGCCCTCGGCGCCGCCGATGAAGACCTGACGGAACGTGGGCATCGCGTCGCGGGCGAGCGCACCGAGCGAGTTCTCGTTGGTGGGCACCTCGCGCCAGCCGAGCAGGGTCAGCCCCTCGGACTCGATGACCTTCTCGACGCCCTCGCAGGCGAGGCGAGCGTCTTCGGAGCCCTGTGGGAGGAAGGCGATACCGGTCGCGTAGCTGCCCTCGGCGGGAAGCTCGAAGTCAACCGTCTCCCGCAGGAAGCGGTCGGGAACCTGGATCATGATCCCGGCACCGTCACCGGTGTTCGGTTCGGCACCCGCGGCACCGCGGTGCTCGAGGTTGACCAGGGCCATGATCGCCTTGTCGACGATGTCGCGACTGCGTCGTCCGTGCATGTCTACGACGAACGCCACGCCGCACGAATCGTGCTCGTTGCGTGGGTCGTAGAGACCGACCGGTCCCGGAGCCTGCTTCATATTCGCCTCACTTTGCGTGCGAAGGGGTGCACGCACTAACCGTCGTCAATGTTTGGGGGCCACCCCCGCCTGTCTCACCGGCTCCGTTGCCGGCCTGATCGCCTAGCGGACCTCGCTGTCCCCCACAGCTTCGTCTTCTGCCGCCCCTGGGGGCTGACCCGGGGCAGAGCGGACAATCACATGGCGGTGGGCCCCGTCAGCGCCGTTGCTGACGGATTCCTCCGGGCCGCATCGTCGGGGCCCGAACACCCTGCTCATCTCGGCTTTGCGCGCAGCACTTCAGAGGGCGCCCGCGGGCTGCCGCATGAGCATTGTGTGTCATTTTTCCACGTGGGGTGCCCACTATCGAAATCCGGCTACCACAACGACCGCCCTACTGCACGTCAGAGGAGAAATCGGCGTGTACCGACATCACCGCGAGGCACCTGCCGTGTGAGCCGCCTGCCCCGTACGTAACGACACGGAACCATCGTGGCAGCCACTCGGTCGCGGCCGGGTCGCGGTCCGGTGACACCCCCCGCGATTGCCGCGCTTCGGACACCCGGCGCCGATACCGTCGGGTGATGAGCGTCACCTCAGTGCCGGGCGGTGCCCCGTCCCCGTCCACGTACGACGAGAACCCCTTCGGCCACCTCGGTGTGGACCCGCACGGTTCCCGTCGGTCACGTGCCGTCAACGCCTACCTCGCCCGCGTGACCTGGCCGATGATGCTCGCCGCGCGGCGCAGCCATCCGCGGGTGACGGCGCAGATGATCCAGCGGGCCCGCCCCGGGCTCAACCTGACCATCGAACGGCTCAGCCCGCCGCCGTCGGGAACGAGGGTCGGGCCTGTTCGCGAGACGTTCCGCGGAGGCCAGATCCGCGGTGAATGGGTGACGGGGCGTCGTGCCGCGGAGCCGCGGCCGGGCACCCGGGTCATCTACTACCTCCACGGCAGCGGGTATGTGGTGTGTTCTCCACGGACACACCGCGGGCTCGTTGCGCGGCTGGGCAACCTGACGGAACTGTCGGCGTTCAGCCTCGACTACCGGCTCGGTCCCGAACATCCGTGGCCCTGTGCGGGAAACGATGCGATCCGGGGTTACCGATGGCTTCTCGCGCAGGGTTATCGGGCCGAGGACATCGTGATCGCCGGCGACTCCGCGGGCGGACACCTCGCGCTCGACATCCTCGCCGTCAACCACGCGACCCGCACGCCGCAGCCCGGTTCGATGGTGCTCTTCTCCCCGCTCTACGACCCGACTTTCGATCTGGCGGTGGACAATCAGCGCAGCGGAGTCCACGACCCGATCATCAACGCGGTCACCGCGCGCAAGATCCTCCGTCTCTACACGCGGACCGCCGATCCCGACCACCCGCGCATGCGCATCCGGCTGACCCCGGAGATGACGCTCCCCAAGACCCTCATCCAATACGGGGCGCTCGAGGTCATGGGTGCCGATGCCCGGGCCACCCACGCCGAGATCGTCGGTGCCGGTGGCGTTTCGGTGATCCAGGCGTGGCCCGACCAGGGCCACGTCTTCCAGTTGATGCCGCGGTTGTCCTCCGAGGCCCGCCAGGCCGTGGAGACCGCCGCCCGGTTCATCACGGTGACGGCACCCACCCGCACCGACACCGCGAGCTGAGGCGCCGAGCCCGGAAACGACACAACGGCCGGTGACGACATTGGGAGATCGTCACCGGCCGTGCCGTGTCCATCCGGACGAGGACCCACGAGGATCGCCTCCACCACCGGGGATGGTGGACACGGTATGGAGTGATCCTCGACCCGTCGGCGTGATGGACACGCCCGGCGGCGCCGTCGCGCTACGTGGGGGGCATCGCGCGCGGCGGCGCCGTCCGGGGCGCCTGGAAGGTCAGTCCGTGAACGCCATTCGCGCGCAAGCCGTGTCGAGGTCGATGACGTCGGCGTACTTGGCGTCGAGGTCGAACAGATTGGCGTCGTGCACCGCGGGGTTGCGATCGCCACAGGCATCGGCGACGACCTTCGGGATGAACCCGTGCTGCATGGCATCGGTGGCACTCGCACGCACACACCCCGAGGTCGAGACGCCGGCGACGAACACCGAGTCGACTCCGTTGGCGACCAGTGTTGACGCGACCGATGTGCCGAAGAACGCCGAAGCGTACTGCTTGACCACGACGACCTCACCCGCTTGCGGACGCAGCGGCTCGACGAACTCACCCAGACCGTCCGGATGACCGGCCTCGAGGACACCCAGCGCGGGTACCTTGCGGACGAAGACACCGCCGTCGGCCAGACCGGGCGTGTACTCCACCCGGGTGTGGACGATCAGGATGCCGGCGCGGCGAGCGGCCTCCAGGAGCGTGGCGCACCGGTCGACGACCTTTGGATCGGGAAGGCAGAACGGCGATCCCGGCCGGAAGTACGCCTCGATCATGTCGATCATCAGCAACGCGGGCCGGGAACCCCAGCCCAGTGCGCCGCCGAATCCCGCCTTCGCGTAGTCGGCGGCGATGCCGTCCGAGTCGGTGACCGTGTTCCCGGGATCGCTCACGCGACCACCTCCACCTTCTGTTCGCACGCCTCCAGCAGGGCCTGCTCGCTCAGTTCGGTCCGCGGCAGTTCCGCCACGACCTCTCCATGGTGCAGGACGAGGACGCGGTGGCAGATCGCCGCGAGTTGCTCGTGATCACCGGAGAACACCAGGACCGACGCACCGTCGGCGGCGAGGTCGGCGACCCGGTCCAGCAGCTGACGTGACGCGCCGGCGTCGACGCCCTGGGTGGGCTCGTCGAGCAGGAGCACGGTCGGATCGAGGTGCAGCCACTTGGACAACACGATCTTCTGCTGGTTGCCACCGCTGAACTGGCGGATCGGCCAATGTGGTTGCGCCGGAACGGCACCGGACTCCTCGACGAGATCGACCGCGGTGGACCGCTCCTTGCGCCAGTTGGTCGCGACACCGAACTTGGTGAACGAGCCCAGGCTCGGCAGCGTGACGTTCTCGGCGGCCGAGGCGTCGAGCCAGACCCCGTCGCGATGACGGTTGCCCGGAACCAACGCCAGGCCGGCGGCGATGGCGGCCCGGGGTCGGTTCGGTTCGACGGTGGTGCCGTCGACGGTGACCGTGCCACCGGTGCGCGGCAGCTTGCCGGCCAGGACCAGCGGCAGTTCTTCGTGACCCATTCCGGCCAGGCCGGTGAACCCGACGATCTCGCCTTTCTCGACGGTGACCGAGAGATCCTTGACCACACCGCCACTCACGTTCTCCAACACGAGTTGCGCAGGTGTGGCGCCGGTGCGCTCCGGCGGATCCGGGTAGTAGTCCGTCAGCCGCCGACCGAGGATGTCGGCGACCAGGTCCGAGCGGGTGAGTCCCGCGGTGGACCGCGTGAGAACCCGCTTGCCGTCCCGCAACACGGTGACCGAGTCGCAGTCGTCGAGCACCTCGCTGAGCCGGTGGCTGACGAAGATCACGCTCGATCCCAGTTCGGCGACGCTGCGCATCATGGAGGTGACCTGGGCCGCCTCGCTGTGCGACAGCGACGCCGTCGGCTCGTCGAGGATGAACAGGTGACCTTCGTGCCCGTCACCGAGCGCGCGGACCGCTCGGACCAGACCGACGAGCGCACGCTGCGCCGGGCTGAGGTCGGCGACCAAGGTGTTCAGCGGCAGCTCGATGCCGAGACGTTCGGCGATCTCGCGGCAGGCCTTGGCCTCCTGGCGATCACGCACCCAGCCGAAGCCACGGGTGCCGTAACCGGTTGCGACGCCGATGTTCTCGAGCACCGTCATCTCCGGGGCGAGACCCAGGTCCTGATGGATGACGGCGATACCGTGCTCGGCCGGGTTGCGCACCGGCAGGTCGAGCTCGCGACCGAACAGACGCACCCGACCGCTGTCCGGCCGGTAATAGCCGGCCAGGCACTTGATCATCGTCGACTTGCCACTGCCGTTCTGTCCGCACAGGGCGTGTACCTCGCCGCGCTTCACCTCCCAGTCGAGCGGGTGCAGCGCGTAGTTGCCGTCGAACTGCTTCGAGAGACCCTCGATCTGCAGTGCGGGACCCGCGGTACCGCCCCCTCCCCGACCCGGGAGGGTGGCGGCCGCCGACTCCGGCGTCATCACGCGGCTCCGCGACGCTTGCCGACGAGCTTGGCGAGGGCGACGGCGATCATCAGTGCCAGACCGTTGAACAGCGGGCTGACCCACGATGCCGCACCGGCCAACTGGAGGCCGGTGATGCCGACGACCAGGAGGTAGACCGCGACGAGGGTGCCGATCGCGTTGAAGCGGCCGACGGTGATCGCGGTGGCACCGAGGAACGTCGCGGCGAACGGGGCCAGGAGGTACTGGCTGCCGATGCCGGGATCGATCGCGCCGAGGTTGCCGACCAGGATGATCCCGATGAGGGCGCCGGCCACACCCGAGACCACGTAGGTGATCGTGCGGATACGTGCCACCGAGATACCCGCCAGCAGAGCGGCATCGCGGTTGCCGCCGATGAACAGCATGTAGCGGCCCATCGGGGTGCGCTGGTACACGAACCACAGCACGGCGACGAGCAGCCAGCCGTACCAGGTGGTCATCGGCAGGCCCAGCAGCTTCGCCCGCGAGAGCTCCACGTAGAAGTCCGGGACGCCGGTGACGATCTTGGAACCGGTGATGGCATACCCGATGCCCGAGAGGGCGGTGAACATACCGAGGGTCGTGATGAACGAGTCCACCCCGACCTTCACGACCAGAAGGGCGTTGATCAGGCCGACGATGAGCCCGACCGCCAGAGCAGCCGGGATCACCGCGGCCGGCGAGTACCCGTTGGTCGACATGACCGCGACCACACACGCACTGGTGACCATGACGCCCGGGATGGCGAGGTCGAAGTCACCGGTCCGCAGCGCCAGGGTCGCGGCCAGCGCGAGGAGCAGGATGATCGCCTGCGAGTTGACCATCGCCGAGACGATGCCCGTCGACCGGAACTCGGGCAGGAAGACGGCGCACAGCGCGAACGCGAGCACCAGGAGTCCAACCAGCGCATAGCGTTCCACGAACGAGGTGCTCTGGCGGGCTTTCGTGGAGCCGGCCACCGACTCGGTCGGTGACTTCTGGATCGCCGGTGGGCGTGAGGGGGGCGCCGCAACGGTGCCGAGGTCATTGCTCATGATGTCTCCGTGTATGTGCCGCGGGCATGCTCAGCCCGCGCGCCGATCAGTTCTTGGACCAGGCCTCTTTGAAAGACTTCTGGAAATCCTTGTAGTTGGGGTTGACCTCGGCGTTCGACCCGCCGATGTTGGTCTCGTCCACCAGACGGGTGGGGATGACGATGCCCGAGGGCTGGGCGCCGGTGACCGAGCGCACCGCGTTGTCGACCATCACCCAGCCGAGCCACGCCTCCGGCGGGGCCGCCATGGTGACGTCCTGGCCCTTACCCGAACGGATCGAGTCGAGGCTGGTGGCGATGCCGTCGCGGCCGAGGATCTTGGCGTCGGGGTTGGTCATGGCGACGGTCGGCTCGACGAAGGTGACGCCCGAGTCCCAGTTGGTCATCACGTAGGTGGTGTCCGGGTTGCGCTTCATCGCCGTCTCGACCTTCTGCGGCAGGTCGGTCGCGGCGTTGGCCAGGTCGATCTCCTGGATGTCCAGCGAGCAGTCGTCAGGGCAGTTCTCGCGGTAGACCTTCTCGGCTCCGTTGGCCATGTTCTGGTAGATCTCGATGGCGGTCGGCTGCGCGAAGAACGTCGACGCCGAGCAGTTGGAGTCGACCAGCGTCCATGCGGCGAGGGAGGCGCCGTCGGCGGTGTAGTCGGCGCTCACGTTCGCGAAGACGCCGTTGGCCAGCGGGGCCGACGCGTCACCCGACAGGGCGTTGATGACCGGGATGCCCGCGCGCGCAGCGTCGTTGAGCGAACCGGACAGCATGGCCGGCTCGATGCCCAGCAGGACGATCGCGTCGGCCTTCTGTGCGATGGCCTGCGCCATGCCCTCGTTGAACTTGTTCGTCTGGCCCTGGCCGTCGTACACGGTGGCCTTGACGCCGGCGGCGGCCGCGGCCTCGTTGAAGCCCTCGGCGGCAGCGGAGGTGAACTGGTTGGTGACAACCATGATCATCCAGATGTTCTTGCCCTTGGCGGCGGCGAGATCGAGCGGAGCCTCGGGCACGATCAGCGGGGTGGCCTCGCGGGCCTTGTCGACGATGGCGCCGGCGGCCTGGGTGCAGGCGTTGCTGACCTTCTCACCGGAGGCGCTCGAGCCGTTGTCGGCGGTTGCGCTGGTACAGCCCGCGAGCAGGGCGCCTGCGGCGACCGTCGTGAGCATCCAGGATGCTGTCTTCTTCATCGGTTCTCCTCGAAAAATGTTGTGCAGAGTGCGGTTCGGGGCTGCCGGGATCAGTGCTCGCGCAGCAGGGTGCCGAACCCGTGGATCTGGTCGGTGACGCCGTTGGAACGCAGTGCGTGCCACCAGGTGGCCGCGTTGATGGCGATGACCGGCTTGCCCAGCCAGCGCTCGGCCTCGTCGGCGAGGCCGACCATGGACAGGTTGGTGCCGACCTGGACGATGGCGTCGACGTCGGGGCCGTTGACCTCCAGGATCGCCTGCCGCAGTTCGTCTTCACTGACCCGGGCGATGTCCACCGCGGAGGGGCAGCGCAGTCCCTTGAGGTTGACCACGTCGTAACCGGCCTCGGAGAGGAAGAGACGCACGTTCTCGTCGGCGATCGGCTGGTACGGGGTGACCACGCCGAGGCGCTTGGCACCGAAGAGGTCGAGCCCGCGGCGCACGGCGTCGGCACCGGTGGCGACCTTCAGGCCGGAGAAGCTCTCGAGCTGTTCGGTGAACTGCCGGTTGCCTTCGACACCGCCCCAGAAGGTCTCGGCGGACATTCCCATCACGAGGTAGTCGGGGTCGCAGGTCAGCACGCGCTCGCATGCGGCATTGATCTCGGCGCGAATCTGCTCGAGCAGACCCTCGAAGTCCTCGTTGCTGGTCAGGGTTTGGTCGCGGATGTGGATGCGGCCGACGTGAGGCGTCACGCCGGGCACCGTCATCCGGTAGTAGTCCGGCTCGACGACCGTGTTCGTAGAGGGGGCGAGCACGCCAAAGACGTTGCGGTAGCCAAGAACGTCAACCATGGATCTCCTTCGGGGGAAACTGCACACAATCCGGGGTTCTCGGGGTCATTTGTGTACATGGGGGTCGTGGCAGATCACTGCTTCGCGTCAAACCATATGGCAGGACCACGGGCAAAGAGTAGCCCAGATCGCGTCGATTAACAGGGTATTTACCAACGAGTTGGGCCCAGATTCGGCGTCGGAGAGCCCTAAAACGCTGTTTAGCAGCGTTAAGAGAACTTGGACGGTTGTATACATGTCCATTGCGAACACGGCCGTCGGCGGTCATACTGAGCAGGCAGCCCAACCAGGAAGATCACGCTGCGCCCCGAGCCGGGAAACAACCGGTGGGGCAAGCACACAGAGGAGTAGCCATGGCCAGTCAACGAACCGTCCTCACGCTGGACGACGCCGAGACCGTGATCGCGGCGGCGCGTGCGAAGGCAGCCGAGATCTCGGTGCCGATGGCGCTCGTCGTCGTCGATCACGCCGGACAGCAGATCGCCTCGCAGCGGATGGACGACAGCCCGCTGATGGGGCTGAGCATGGCCGGCGGAAAGGCCTACACCGCAGTCGGTATGGGCCAGCCGACCTCCATGTGGGAAGAGGCCGGCTCCGCCAACGCCTCGTTCGCCGGATCGATCACCAGCGTCCCGGGATTCACCCCCTTCGGCGGCGGCGTCCCGCTGCACATCGACGGTGTGCTGGTCGGCGCCCTCGGCGTCAGCGGCGGATCGACGGAGCAGGACGTCACGGTGGCCGACGCAGGCGCCACCGCCCTCGGTCGCTGACGCGGCCCCCAGAACTTCAGTGTCAAACATCAACGGAAAGAGGAAATCCGACATGGGTACTTTCGACGGGCAGATCGCCTTCATCACCGGCGGCGCACGCGGCCAGGGCCGCTCGCACGCCGTCCACCTCGCCAGCCTGGGCGCCGACATCGTCATCGTCGACTCCGTCAAGGACAACGTGACGACCCCCTACGGGATGGCCACTCAGGCCGACCTGGACGAGACCGTCCGCCTCATCGAGGCAGAGGGCCGCAAGGCGTACGCACGCGTCGTCGACGTCCGTGACCTGGACGGTCTCATCGCCTTCGCCGACGAGGTCGTCGAGCGCTTCGGCAAGATCGACATCCTCCTGGCCAACGCCGGCATCATGACCGCCGTCCCGATCGCCGAGATGAGCGGCGAGGTGTGGGCCGAGACCGTCGACATCAACCTGACCGGCGTCTTCAACTCGTTCCGCGCCGTTCTGCCCCACATGGTCAAGGCCGGCTACGGACGCGTCGTCGCCACCTCGTCGGGCGGCGGCCACATCGGCTTCAACAACCTGGCCCACTACTGCGCCGCCAAGTGGGGCGTCATCGGTCTGGTCAAGTCGGCAGCCCTCGAGGTCGCCCAGAGCGGCGTCACCGTCAACGCCGTCACCCCGACCAACGTCAACACCGACATGATCCGCAACGACGCGTGCGAGGCACTCTTCCTGCCGGGCATCGAGAACCCGACCCAGGAGCAGATCGAAGAGGCCTACGTCATCAACCCGATGGGTGTCCCGTGGATCGAGCCCATCGACGTCTCGCGCACCATCGCCTTCCTCGTCTCCCCCGAGTCGAAGTTCATCACCGGTGAGACCATCGGCCCCCTGGCCGGGTCGGGTGCCACCAACGGCGCTGCCTGACATCTCCTTTCACGCACAGAGCCCCTCGAGCGATCCGCTCGAGGGGCTCTGTCGTATACGGACCGGACGTGTTGTGACGCAACCGGAGCGCCCACCGGATACGTTGCGCGCCTGCTGGATCTGACTTCTCGCCCCGCAGACACGACGACGCCCCGGCGGGTGGCCGGGGCGTCGTCGTTCGGATACCGCTGTCGCCGGGAGGGGTGGCGACAGTGGTCAGTTCGCGGGCTGACGCTTCGCGCGCTCGGCGAGCTCGGCGTCGGTGTACCAGGTCTTGCGCGGCGGGGACTTGATCTCGAGCTGGATCGAGTCCTCGAGGGCCTCGCTCATGTGCGGCACGCCGCGCGGGTGCAGCCAGACGTCGCCGGCCTCGGCGATGAACTCCTCGTCGCCGATGACGACGCGCATCTTGCCGCGCAGGAGGTAGCCGATCGACTCGTGATCGTCGTGCTGATGGGTGGGATCGATCATTCCCTTGCCCTTGAACGCCTCGACAAAGATCATCTCCTCGCCGACCATCAGCGCACGGACGGTCAGCTCGCCGTCCTCCACGGTGTCCTCGATCAGGCTCACCGGATCGGCCGGGATGTCCGAGTTCTTGGTGAACAGGCGCCCGCTGGGCTTGATCATCCGGTCTTCTGGGTCAATCGCCATGTCTATCTCCTTGAGTCAGTTGGTTCAGTGGTCAGTGGTTCAGGGAAGTCGGGTCCGGATGGTCAGGACCACATCCACAAGTCGGCGCCCTTGGTTCCGAGGAAGGAGCCGATGGACACGCGTCCCTCGCCTTCCGTGGCGCCGGCAGCGATCTTGTGGGGGTTGCGGGGGTTGAACAGCACCACTTCACCGACCTTGGGTGCGAAGGTGAAGCTCTCGATCGACTCGTCGGTCTCCACCGAGCCGTCGGGGAGGCCGCGTGCGGGGTCCTCACCTTCGGCGGGCACCCACGGCTTGTTGTAGACGGTGGTCTCGCCGCCCACGGACGGGCACTGCGTGTAGAGGTTCCAGGTGATCTGGTCCTCGATGCCCCCGATGGCCCAGTCCGGGGAGTTGTACGGTGCGTAGTCGGCGTGCAGGTGGACGCCGTTGGACGCGATGCGGACGACCACCGGGCAGTAGTCCCCGTAGTCGGGCTCGGAGGGGACGAGGACGTCACCCGGGTGGTGCGCGCCGATCAGGTCGCGGAAGCGCTGGGGAACGTCGAACGACTGCTTGTACAGCTTCTCCTGCGCTGCAACGGCTTCGGGGACCGCGTCGAAGAACTCCTGCTTGCGCCCACCGTCCTGGCGGTACTCGTACATGACCAGGCCGAGGTAGTGGGTCGGGGTGGCGACGCTGTACGACTTCAGGTCGGGTGAGTCGTACACCGCCTTGGTGAACGCGGCGCACTCCTCGGCATCGGCGAAGTTCTCGATGCGGATGGCGGGGATCTCGTTGCGGATCAGGGCCGCGAGCGACTCGGGGCTCAGCTCGGCGGCAGTGCTCTGCTTCCATGCAGACATTGGACGTTCCTTTCTAGCGCTCTATTGCATACTTTCGTCCGCAGACAGGTCCGGGAACGGCGCAGATTCTTAGCATTGCATACAACTGCCGGTCCGTGGTTGCTTCTGCGTTACGTCTTGTCCCGGATTGTCAGATGACGCCCGACGTCCGGAGTTCGTCGATGTCGGAGGGGGTCCGGGAGAGGACGTCGCCGAGGACCTCGGCGGTGTGCTCACCGAGCTCCGGTCCCAGCCAGCGGATCGTGCCCGGCGTCGACGACAGCTTCGGGGCCACGTTCTGGACCGGGAAGTCGCCGAAGACCTTGTGCTGCAGCGTGACGATGGCCTCACGTGCGGCGAAGTGCGGATCTGAGAGCATGTCCTTGGCCTGGTAGATCCGGCCGGCCGGCACGCCCTTGTCCTCCAGCAGGGCCAGGAGATCGTCGGACTGCTGGCGGCGGGTCCACTCGGCGATGTAGTCGTCGAGTTCGACCTGGTTCGCACCGCGTTCAGCATGGTTGACGTACCGCGGGTCGTCGGCGAGTTCCGGCTCGCCCATCGCCTCCGCGAGGCGGCGGAACACGGTGTCCTGGTTCGCCGCGATCAAGATGCTCGAGTCGTCGGCGGTGGGATAGACGTTGCTGGGTGCGACATTCGGCAGGATCGAGCCGGTGCGCTCCCGCTGGTAACCGGTCAGCTGGTACTCCGGCACGGTCGATTCCATCAGGGACAGCACTGCCTCGTAGATGGCCGAGTCGACGATCTGGCCACGACCGGTCCGGCGCACCCCGTGGAGTGCGGTCAGTGCACCGATGGTCGCGAAGACGGCTGCGAGCGAGTCGCCGATGGAGATGCCGGTCCGGCTCGGGAGGCTGTCGGGATCACCGGTGATGTAACGCAATCCGCCCATCGCCTCGCCGATCGAACCGTAGCCGGCCCGCGGTGCATACGGCCCCGTCTGGCCGTAACCGGTGACCCGCACCATGATCAGCTTCGGGTTGAGGGCACTGAGCTCCTCGTAGCTCAGACCCCACCGCTCCAGCGTGCCCGGACGGAAGTTCTCGATGAGGATGTCGGCGGTCGCGATCAGGTCGCGGGCGATCTGCTGGCCTTCCGGGGTCCGGAGGTTGCAGGTCACCGACTTCTTGTTGCGGCCGACGACCGGCCACCAGAGTGACTGTCCCTGAGCGCTTTTGCGGCCCCACTGACGCATCGGGTCACCGCGGCCCGGATCCTCCAGCTTGATGACCTCGGCGCCGAAATCGGCGAGCAGCTGGCCGCAGAACGGTCCGGCCAGGAGCTGGCCCATCTCGACGACGCGCAGATCGGACAGCGGTCCGACCTGGTCGTGCTCGGGGGCGGTGGGGATCGTGTCGTTGCTCATCTCGTACTTCCTGTTCGTTGGGAGCCCTATGCGGCCGGGCCGGATGGATGCATCCGTCATCGCCGCCTCGCACAGGGATGTGCGCGGGCGCTCTGGATGAAGAAGGGGGTACCGGGCCGTCGGCGGGCCCGTTGTTCACAAGCGGTATGTGTTCTGTCGGAGTCGGTCTCGGCTGTTGTTCGTTCGGTCTGTTATGTCGGTGGGTGTGTTACGTCGGTGGGGCGTCAGGCGAGGATGGCGCCGATGCCGTCACGGGTGTTGTCTGCACCGATGGTCGGGTTGCTCATCGCCCCCAGCATCGCGGTGCGGGCGTTGTGCAGGTGGCAGCGCATGACCGCCTCCACCCAGTCGGAGTTGCCGGCCCGAACCGCCGCGACGATCTCAAAATGGTGAGAAAGGCTGCGGGACAGGCTGTCTTCGGTGAAGTGCTGGTAGTTGCGGGTCGCCAGCGAGATGTGCCGGACCGACGTCAGCGTCGCCTCGAGCTGCAGGCTCTCGGCCTTCTCGATCAACGTCGCATGGAACTTGCGGTTCAGTCGGGCGATCTCGCTGAAGTCACGATCTCCACCGGGGCGACCGTGCTCGTGCATACGAACGGCGAGTTCTTCGAGTTCGTCGATCTCGTCGTCGTTCAGCCGGCCCACCGCTTTACCGGTGGCCACCGGCTCGAGAAGCAGACGGAGATCGAAGATCTCGTTCAACCGGGCCTCCGACCAGGTCGCCACGCGGGCGCCCTTGTTCGGGGACATCTCGACCAGACCTTCGACGGCCAACCGCGACAGCGCTTCTCGCACCGGCGTACGACTGACCTCGAGGATCTCGGCCAGTTCGACCTCGGCGAGCCGATCTCCCGGTTTCCATCGACCTTCGAGGATCTTCGCGCGGAGGAGATCCGTGGCGCGCTGTGATGCCTGAGACACTCTTACCTCCTAGATTGCATACATGTTAGCCCGGCAACAGTCGGCCTACAACCGAAAACTCGTTAATTACTGGAACTTCTTACGTAATGGACACATGACGTCCGTCCACTTGCATACATTCTGCGGCTGGGGGAACATCCGGGCATGGCAAACAACACGGCGTCCGAGCAGCCGGACACAGTCATGCCCCACACCCCGTCCTCCGTAACCCCCTCGTCGGTCACCCCCGAATCGGTCACCATCGTCGAGGTATCGCCCCGCGACGGCCTGCAGAACGAGGCGACGCTCCTGCCGACCGAGACCAAACTCGAACTCATCGATCATCTGGTGGCAGCGGGCCTCCGTCGAATCGAGGCGACGAGTTTCGTCCATCCCAAGCGGGTCCCGCAGATGGCCGATGCCGAAGCGGTCTCCGCCGCCCTGCCGCGCGGCGAGGTCTCCTGGATCGGATTGGTCCTGAACGAGCGCGGACTCGATCGCGCCATCGCGGCCGGTCTCGACGAGGTCAACATCGTGGTCGTCGCGTCGGACACCTTCAGCCGACGCAACCAGGGAACCAGCACCGACGAGGGCGTCGACCTGTGGAATCGTCTCGCCAAGCGGGCGTCGGATGCCGGCCTGAAGACGACGGTGACCATCGCCGCCGCCTTCGGTTGCCCGTTCGAGGGCGAGGTCCCCGTCGAGCGGGTGGCCGACCTTCTCCGGCGATGCAGCGATGCGCAGCCCGATGAGATCGCCCTGGCCGACACGATCGGTGTCGGAGTTCCCGCACAGGTCGTCGCACTCGCCGACGCAGCCCGCCGGGAAGCCCCCGGGATGCCGCTGCGCTGGCACTTCCACAACACACGGAACACCGGCTACGCCAACGCCCTCACCGCGCTGCAGCTCGGGGCATCGGCCCTCGATGCGAGCCTCGGCGGTATCGGCGGTTGCCCGTTCGCCCCGGCCGCGACGGGCAACATCGCCACCGAGGATCTCTGGTACCTCCTCGACCGCAGCGGGTGCGACACCGGCGTCGACCCGTCCGTACTCCTCGACGGCGCACGCCGACTCGGCGAGATGCTCGGGACGACGGTGCCAGGTCAGCTGTCCCGCGCGGGCCTGTTTCCCCCGGCCGAACTCCCGTCCGCCTGATCCGATCCCGGTCCGAGAAAGAGGAGCAACAATGGCACGAGGCCTCTACATCGCCTTCACTCATCCACGCGACGATGCCGTCGAGGACGAGTTCAACGAGTGGTACACCACGCATCACCTCCCGGAGATCCTTGCGACGGAGGGCGTCACGAGCGCGGTGCGATACAAGTCGGCCGATCCCGAGGCCACCCACCGGTACATGGCGGCCTACACGCTCGACGGTGATCTCCCCGAGATCGTCGCCCGGATCCACGCCGACGCAGGCAACCGGACGCCGACCACGACCTCGCGCACCGACCCGGGGTCGGAGTTCCGTCTGTTCGAGTTCATCGAGGAGCAGCACGCCGAGTAGGGCCCCGAAACCCGTGTAACCGGGTGAAACGCGTTGTATGCACCGTATTCTGGGGCGATGGAAACCCTCGTGACCGCGGTCGTCGTCGACGATCACCCGTTCTTCCGAGACGGGGTGTCGCGGGGTCTCACGCAGAGCGGCCGGGTACGGGTGGTCGGCGAGGCCGCTGACGGGGCCGCCGGCCTCGAACTCATCCGGCGCGAGAACCCCGACGTCGCCGTCGTCGACCATCAGATGCCGGGGATGACCGGCGTGGAACTGGCCCACGCGGTCACCCGCGACAGGTTGCCCACGCGCGTCCTCCTGCTGTCCGCGATCACCGAGGGACCCATCGTGTTCCGGGCACTGCAGGAGGGCGCCGCCGGCTACCTGTCGAAGGATGCCGACCGCGACGAGATCGTCGGTGCGGTGACCAGGGTCGCCAAAGGCGAGACCGTGGTACCCCCGGCGCTCGCGGCCGGCCTCGCCGGGGAGATCCGGGCCCAGACCCAGCGGGACGCACCGGCTCTCAGTGAACGCGAGCGGCAGGTCCTCGCCGGTTTCGCACGCGGGCAGTCGATTCCGCAGGTCGCCGCCGAGTTGTACATCGGGGCCGCGACCGTGAAGACCCACACCCAGCGTCTCTACGAGAAGCTCGGGGTCTCCGACCGTGCCGCCGCAGTGGCCGAGGCGATGCGTCGTGGCCTTCTCGAGTAACCGGCGCGTGATGCGCAACTCCGACGTCGAGATCGCCGGTCTGACGGTCTATCTCGGCTTCGGCGAGTTCGCCGACGAGCCGCGCATCCACCGAATCCTCGTCGACCACGCGATCCGCGGAATCCGGATCCAGGTTCTCCTGCGACTCTTCCTGGCACTCTTCGTGCTCCTGACGGTCTGTCTGGATCCTCCCGACCATGCGGCCGTGTTCAGCGTCGTCACCGCCGTTCTCTATGCGGCGTGGTGTGTCGCCGGAGCCGTCGTGGCCCGGAGCCACCAGTTCTGGATGGTCCGCTACTCGTGGATCGCGTTGCCGATCGACCTTCTGCTGCTGACGATCCTGGCCGTCGTCGCCGGTATGTCCAACGAGGTCAGTTGGACCACCGACGCGCTGATCGCCGGCTTCGCCCTGGTCCCGATGATCGCGGCCATCTCGCTGCAGCCGCGCCTGTGCGCGATGGTCGTGGCGTCGACCGTGGTGGTCTATGCGGTCGCCAACATCCTCGCCCGGGACTCGAACGGCGAACCGTGGTCGATCATCGTGCTACGCATCCTCGTGGTCGCGGCTCTCGCGGTCGGAGCGGTCCTGTTGTCCCGACTCCAACGATCCCGGGTGACGACCATCGGATCGCTTGCCGCCGAACGCGCCCGGCTCCTCGACGCGACGATGGAGATCGAGGAGCGCGAACGGCGCGACCTCGCCGACAACCTCCACGACGGCGCACTCCAATATGTGCTCGCCGCACGGCAAGAGCTCGCGACACTGCGGGGTTCGGCCGATGCCGTGACCCTGGACCGGGTCGACGGCGCCCTGCGCGACTCGGCTCGGTTGCTCCGCTCGACGCTGAGCGAATTACACCCCGCGGTCCTCGAGCAGGCCGGACTCGCCGTCGCGCTGACCGACCTCGCGTCGTCGTACGGCAGCCGAGCCGGTGCACCGTCGATCTCGGTGGACACCGCCGCCTGGCCGACCGAGCTCCGCACCACCGCCGACTCGCTGCTGTTCGCCGCGGCACGCGAACTCCTCATCAACGTGGTCAAGCACGCCGACGCCGACACCGCGGAGGTCACGGTCGAGTTCGACGACGGGGTCGCGCGGCTGGTCGTCGTCGACGACGGTGTCGGACTCCCCGACGAGATCGAGGTCGAGGAACTGATGCGGCGCCGCCAGGCCGCCGGCCACATCGGCCTGGCCTCGCGGCGAGTACGCGTCGAGGGGGTCGGCGGTGCGTTCTCCCTGCAGAACCGCCCCAGCGGCGGGACCGCCGTCGTGGTCGAGGTGCCCGCGCGCGAGGTCTGACCCCGCCCCGCTGAAAAGCGCCCCCAGAATCCGCCCTGTGCAGCGGCTCCGCTGACGTGGTGTCGTCGGCCGGGCTGTAGAGGGTGCCTTTCGGGGGCGGATCCCAGGGGCGGTTTTCGACGCAGGTCCCCGCCAGTGTCCACCGATCGGTGGATGCAGCAATCCACCGGTGGATCACCCGGTCGGCGGAATCCGGGCGGGGTGTTCTCGGAGGAAAGTCATTGGTGTCACCGGGACAGCCCGGAACAACCACACACAGCAAACCCCACCAGAGACTCGGAGAACCCCATGAAGATCGCGTCCCGCATCGCAGCCGGAACCCTCGGACTCGCCGCAGCCGCCGGCATCGCACTCGGTGCCTCCGGAGCAGCCCACGCCGGCACCATGCCGATCACCCGCCCGGGAGAGCCGACGGTCGCGATGACGATCACCAACCACACCGACAAGCCCGAGTACCTGATCGGCAGCAATGCCGACGGCGGCCAGTGGGTGAACGCACCGAAGCAGGTCCTCTACCCCGGTGCCACCGAAACCATCACGGCCGTCGCACCAATCAACAATCATCTCGACGTCAACGCGATGTACCGCATCGGCCTCTTCGGCCCCACCGCCAACTACCAGCTCACCAACCACAAGTTCAACGTGAACACCGACATGAGCGGTATCTGGGGCCCCCGGTCGCAGCAGTACTGGATGAACAACCACATCGACACCGGCTTCCCACAAGCCAATGTCGGATTCGACCAGTGGTGAGTGGAGGACGCCTGCTGATCACTGGAAACACCACAGGCCCCGCGACCGAAATGGTCGCGGGGCCTGCGGTGGTTTCGACGAGCTCAACCAGCGAGCGGGATAGCGCTCAACCCGCGAGCGGAATGACGCTCAACCAGCGAACGGGATAACGCTCAACCAGCGAGTGGGAGAATGCTCGGCCGGCGGGAGAAAACGCTCAGCAAGCGAAGAACCGCTGGGGATGAGCTCGGCTCAACGCATCACGGGAAGAGATTCTCCAGCGAACCGAAGCCACCGGCGTCATCCGTGGCCTTGAAGTTCGTGGTGCAGCCGTTGAACGAGACGTTGTCGACATTCACGGTCCCGGTGTTGCCCGCGGGCTGGCTCGAGATGCCGTAGTGGTTGACGACGGCCTTTTGACCAGCGGCTTCGATGATCTTGTCCAGGGTCGCGTTCGAGAACTTGGGGATACCGGGGAGGTCCCTGGTCGCATACCACTGGTTCGAGCCGGCCGGGTCAGCCTGCACCTTGCCCTCCGGGGCGGTCCACACCAGCGTCGCGAAACCGTCCTCGGACCCGGTCTCCGCACCGGTCACGCGGATCTGCCAGTTCGCCTGGCCCTCGGACTTGTGGAATGTCAGCGGCTGTTTCGCCACGTCAGCGAGGGGCAACTGACCGGCGGAGTGGTAGGACGCCTGACGAGGCGTAGTCGCGGTGGTCTCAAACCGCAGTGAACCGTCCTCGTCGTTGACGTTGACGTTGACGTCGGAATACTTGCCGGCCTGGCCCTGCTCATCCGAGAAGGTATTTCCCCAACCGGCGGGGTTGCCCGGCGTCGAGACCTTTGCGCAATTGTTCTCGTCCACCGGTGCGGCATTTGCCCCGGCAGGTGCGATGAGTCCCGCGATTCCGAGAGCCGCACCGACAGTGGTTGCACGAATGAGATTACGTTTCATGTGTTTTCCCGACCTCCATTTATTTCGATTTATGGACATCGGCGAACGTAACAAAAGAAAACAGGGGCTACCACCCCCTTTGAGGAACACATCACACAATTGAAATTGGTGAATCGGCGATCGAACAACATCGATACGCGACAACCCGGACAGAGCGCCCGACCCTCACTTTGTTCTTATGTGGGTATGAATTGAGCCCTTACGTGGGTATGAATTGAATTCTTTCGTGGGGATGAATTCGGCGGAATCAACTGTATCCGGCGGCGCGCAATGCCGCCATCAATTCCGAGCGAGAACCGGCATCCATTCGGCGTCGAATACGGGATACATGGTGCTCCACCGTCTTCGCCGAGATGAACAGGCGGGCCCCGATCTCCCGGTAGGTGAAACCCTGCAGTAGTTCTCGTGCGACCTCGGCCTCGCGCTCGGTCAGCAGGCCGTCGATCGGACGGGGCCGTCGACGATCTGCCTCGACCGAGCGGGCCGTCTCCAGCAGGTCCGCCGACGAGCCCGGGTCGTCGGTGCGTAGTGCCGCGAGCCCCGCCAAGCGGCTTGCCTCCCAGGTCAGTCCGCGCAACCGAAGGGCGGCCACCGCGGCGGCCACCTGCGCGTCGTCGACGCTGCCGGCCGGCTCGAAGGTGAGCGCCATCCACGTGCGGGCGGCCGCCACGAGGCCCGAGGCGTGTGCGTTGCGCCCGGCAACTCCCTGGAGCAGTCGTCGACGCTCGGTTGCGAGCTCGGCATCCCGCGCGATGACCGCGGCCTGGACTCCGGCGAAATGCCACGGCGCCGCCCAGGTCACCGGGTTGCCCAGCGATTCGAGCAGGCGATCGGCCGCGGCGACGTGCCGGTCGATCGACGCCGTCTGATCCAGTCGTGCGGCGGCTTGCCAGAACTCGGCGAGGGGTCGCAGGAGATAGAGGTCCATCTCGGTCGCGGCGAGCAGAGCCGGCGCCCCCGTCCACAACGCAGCGAGCGCCGAGGAGTCGCCGTTGCGACGAGCGAGGCCGAGGTGGACGGCGTGCGTCCGCAGCCGGTCGACCGCGCCGGCGGGCTCGTCGTCCGGCAGCAGACGAGTGGCCATATCGAGGTCTCCGCCGGTCAGCGCGATCTCGACATCGAGCTGGGCTCCCGCGGCGCAGTCACCCACAGCTTTCCGGAGCGCGCGGGCCGCGTCGAGGTCACCGCTGTTCAGCGCCAGTGCGGTCGCGGCATGGAGGGTCCTCCCGATCGCGGGATCGCGCCCGCTCGGAACGGCCGACGTGAGCCCGCGGACCACGAGACCGACCGCGTCGTCACCGTCCTCGTGGTCGGCGCACACCGACGCGAGCAGACCGCGGACCGCCCGTGACCGTAGCGCTCGAGCACCCACCGGCGGGTGTGCACTTTCCACGGCCGCGACCGCCGCCGCACCTTCCCGGTCGCCGACCCCCACCAGTGCCGTGACCGCCGAGAGGGATTCGGCCGCCAGGTTGTCCGGGCCGAGCCAACGGTAGAGATCGGCTGCGAGGGAACCGAGGCCGCGGTGGGCCGCGACGAGAGCCGCGATTCCCACCCAGTGTTCGATCCCCTTCTCCGTGGGGTGCGCCGACTCGAGCCGAAGGTCCGCGACCTCACCGGCTCCGTCGACATCACCGGAGGCCAAGGCGCGCTGGGCCATCAGGAGGCGGACGTCGTCACGCCCCGGTTCCAGACGGTCGGCGGCACGGAGCAGGACCACCGCGCGCGCCGCGGTGGCATCTGCCGCGCCGGCGAGCAGGGTGTCGACCAGACGTGGGTCCTCGATCCCCGATTCCGCCGCGTGCAACGCGTCGTCGACGGTCAGTTCACTCGCCCGCAGACGCACCGCTATCGACGTCCGGCGGAGCTGAGCGAGACGCCGGTTCCCGACGACTGCGCGCAGCGGATCGGCTGCGGCCGAGACGAATACGTCGGCTCCGTGTAGTAGCCCGCTCCCCCGCGCCCGGTCGAGTGCCTCGACCGCTGTCTCGTACGGGACGTCGAGCGTCTCGGCGAGACTCTCCGGGTCCAGCGGCGCCCGCAATGATGCGAGGGCCAGGACGGACAGTGTCGTCGGGTCGAGGCCCCGGAGCAGACGATGGTGACGGTCGCGCGCCACGCGTTCGACGATCACCAGCTCGTCGACGGTCTCCCCGGGCGCCGCAGCCGCAGCTTCCTCACGGATCGCGCGCAACGCAGCGGTGACGACGTTGCGCGCACCACCACAGCGTCGTCGGATCAGCGACGCCGTCGCCGGCGTGAGCGTGAGACCGGCTCGAGCGGCTTGAACGAGTACGTCCGCCGTGCTCATCGTGCCGAGTTCGAGGACCGCGCCCGACCGGCGGGCGAGGTCGAGCACCAGTCGAATTGCCGAATCGGTTTCCCGTGGTTCGGTCGTCGCGATCAGTCCGAGGGTTCCGGCGTCGATCATCGTCGCCATCCGCGCGATGAGGTCGCCCGGCCAGGTGTGGAGGTCGTCGGCCAGTACCAGCGTCGGACCGTCCAGGTCGCCTCCGGTCGGCATGCCGACGCTGACCGCGACGTCGAGTTCGCGCAACCGCTCGTGCACGACGTTCAACAGGCCGGTGCGTCCGCTGCCCGGGATGCCGACGACGACCGCGCTGAGCGGGAGCCTCGTGCGCGCTCGCTCGACGACGGCGTCGACCCACGTCGACACCGGGTCCCGGCGATCCCCGACTGTCGGGGTCGGCG
This sequence comes from Gordonia sp. GN26, assembly GCF_054823965.1. Taxonomy (NCBI): domain Bacteria; kingdom Bacillati; phylum Actinomycetota; class Actinomycetes; order Mycobacteriales; family Gordoniaceae; genus Gordonia; species Gordonia sp. GN26. The sequence goes on from NZ_JSYC01000053.1 coordinate 32,552, forward strand.
AGGCAGTCACCCGCCCCGCGTCAGCAGACGACACGGGTGACGCCACACAGGACCTGACCGGTGCCGTCGAGAATCCGGCCGGGCACCTGGAGGACACCGCCAGGGCGGCCCCCGCCACCGCCCCCGGTGCTCGGCTGGTCGGACACATCCGGGCTGGGTTGCGGATCGGGGACGGGCGCGGGAGCGGTATCCACCGGTGCCGGCGCGGCAGGAGGGGCCGCCGGTGCGGGCGCCTGTCCGCCGGTCGAGGGTGTCTGTCCGCCGCGGGGCGCGCTGGTGGTCCCCGGCGCCGAGGTGTTTGCCGGGACGGCGGCGGTCGACCGTCGCGGGGCGGGGGTTCCCGTGCCGGTGCCCGCGGCCCGCGTACCCGTGCCGGTGGCGGTGGCGGCCTCGGCGGCCCGGGTTCCGGTCGCGGCGCCGGCCACGGTCGGCGAAGACTGGCCTGGCTTTCCTGGGGTCGCCTCGATCGTCGTCACTGCACCGGCTGGAGGCGGCGTCGCCTCGCCGGTGGACCCGACCAGGCCCGTCCCCACCGACAGCCCGGTGGCCGAGACCAGCACCAGCGCCGCGGCGCCCGCCGTGATCAGGACTCCTCTCCGGCGCCGGGACAGACGAGGGGCCGGCGTCGTGACCGGGGTGCTGGGCGCCGGCTCGATCTCGCGCAGCGGGCGTTCCCCCGGCAACGGGGCCAACGCCTGGCCCGGGATCTCGGTGGTCGGCTCGACCGCCGCGGAGGCACGCGCGCCGAGCGCGGCCAGGCCGAGCAGTGCACCGCCGGCCGCGGACGCCGATCCGGGTTGGGGGTCGAGGAGAACCGGAACGCGCAGAGTTGCCGACAGCATCTCGGTGACAAGGGGGATCGACGCTCCCCCGCCGCCGAGCACGATCGCCGTCACCGGGCTCGCGAGTCCTCCCGGCTGGTCGGCCCCCGCACTCGCGAGAGCCTCACGGATCAGGGCCACCGACTCCGCGAGCGGTCCCCGGACCAGCTCCTCGACGTCGTCGCGGACGAGCCGGGCGACGGTGTTCGTTCCCCCCACGCGAACGTCGACGACCGCGTCGGTGTCGACCGAAAGCGCTTCCTTTGCTGCGCGGCACTCGGTGCGGAGCCGGGTGAGGTCGTCGAGGACCGCCGAGGCGCGACCGGGATCGGCGAGTTCGGCGTCCACACCGGTGACCCGCAGCGTATGTGCCAACAGCAGCCGGTCGAACTCGTTCCCGCTGACCGAGTCGAGGCGCAGCGGCCGACTCACGAGGTGGGGTTCGTCGCCGGCGGCGAGCACGGTGACGGTGAGCGCGGATGCGCCGAGGTCGTAACCGACCACCAGGCCCGCTCCGAGGGCACCTTCGCTGTGCGTGACGGCTGCCAGCGTCGCCCGCGACTCCGGCACCCAGCTGATCTCGCCCGTCGGCAGGTCGTCCCGATCGAGGAGGGCAGCGTGGGCGTCATCGACCGCCTGCGACGTCCACGTGTCCGGATGCACGACGGCCAGGTGGTCGACGGGGTCTGCGGGGTCGAGTCGGGTGAGGAGCTCGGCGATCGCCTCGGCGTGGATCTGTGCGGCGGGTCGGCTGTGTCCGCGGTCGTCGAGCACCGGCACCGGATCGCCGACCCGGTCCAGGAAGTCGCCGGAACCCACCAGGCCGGCGGTCTCGACGGAGAGCGAGTTCTCCCACGAGTGTTCGGAGGCGACGACCGCGACACTGTTCGCGCTTCCGACCTTCACACCGATCGTGATGCCCATGTCGGTCAGCTCCTGTTCCCACCCGCGGGGTGGTCGATGGCGATCACCGTCCGGCCACTCGCGCGGCGTGGGTGTTCGTCTGATGGCGCGTGCCGCGGCCGATGCGGGCGCTGCACGTCACAGAGTGTGTCGCGGGCCATGACCCGGCCGTTAGCGTTTCGGCCGCGATTAGGGGAAAACTCCCCTGCCCCTACCGTTGCCCCCGACATCCGGGGTCTGCCCCTGTTCAGCGGGTCCGCCACAGGACTAGGGATTTGCCCCGATGTCCCGGAGCGCACCGCTGCCTAGCGTCGAACTCGACACGGGATCGAACTGCGATCTCTCCGACGCAAGGAACGACGCCATGCCGACCAATGCGGTACTCGACTTCATCCTCGGTCTGCTCCGCGACGAGGACGCGTTCAACACCTACTGCGGTGATCCCCAGGCCGCGATCGACCGCGCCGGGCTCACCGGGATCACGCCCGCCCACATCTCGGCCGCGGCTCCGCTCGTCGCCGACTCCGGCCTCGCTGCCGGCGGCGCCGCCGGTGGTGGCCTGGGCGGTGCCATCGGTGCCGGCGGTGCCATCGGTGCCGGCGGTGCCGGCGGTGCCGGCGGCGGAGCGATCGGCGGGGCCGTCGGCGGTGGCGCCGGGGGCGGTGTCGGGTTCGGCCTCGGTGGGCTGGGCCTCGGTGACATCAACCTCGGAGGTATCGACGTCGGGGGCGGTGCCCTCGGCCTCGGTGGCGTGAACCTCGGCGGAATCGGGTTGGGCGACTTCGACTTCGGCGGTCTCCTCGGTGGTATCGGGTTCGGGGGCGTCGACCTGTCCGGCCTCTCCCTCGCCGACCTGGACCTCGGCGGTATCGCCTTCGGTGACCTGGACCTGGCCGGTCAGCTGGCCGTCGCCCTCGGTGCGGCCCTGTCCGCCGGGCTGGGCGCCGGGGGCGCGGTGGCGGCACAGTTCGGCGCCACGCTGGGCGCCGCCCTCGACACCGTGGTCGCGGGCGGCCTCGAGCTCGGTGCGGGTGCCGGCCCGCTGATCGCCGGTGCGCTCGCCGGCGCGATCGACGCCGACGGTGTGCTGGTCGGTCAGCTCGGCGCGTCGCTCGACGCCCTCCTCGCCGCCGGCGCCGGCATCGGACTCGGTGGCGGCCTCGCCGCCCAGTTGTCGACGGCACTCGGTGCGGGCGGTGAACTCGCCGGCGAGTTCGGCGCGACGCTCGGCGGACTGCTCGGCGCCACCCTCGGTTCCGGCGGTGCGCTCGGCGCCGACCTCTCGACCGCGCTCGCCGCCGGACTCGGCGCGGGCGGCGCCATCTCCGCGGTCCTCTCCGGAGCGCTCGGCCTCGATGCCGACCTGTCGGCCGACCTCACCGCAGCCCTCTCCTCGACGCTCGACGTCGCCGGTGACCTGTCCGCGACGTTGTCCGGGCTTCTCGACGCACAGGCCGTCGCCGACCTGTCCGGCGAACTCGGTGCGACGCTGACCGGCGCCCTCGGCTCGACCCTGGCGGCGGGCGGTTCGGCTGCCGCATCCGTCGGGACCGCGCTGGGCGTCGCCCTGACCTCCACCGCTGCCGCGGCCGGTGGACTGGCGCTGACCGGCGCGGCCGGTGCGAACGCGGTGCTCGCCGGTGCGCTGACCGCCGCTCTCGGGGTGGGTGGAGGTGCCCAGGCCGGCCTCGCCGCGACCCTGGAATCGGTGCTGGCGGCCGGCGGTCTCGTCGACCTCGACGCGGCCCTCGCCGCGGGTGGCGATCTGGGGGCCTCGATCTCGGGCGCACTCGCCGCAGGTCTCGAGGCCGGTGGCGACGCTGCGGGTGCCCTGGGCGCCGCGCTCGGCGGCACCCTGGCCGCAGCACTGGACGGTGGCCTCGCCGCCGATCTGACCGCCGGACTCGGCGGAGGACTCGAGACCGGCCTGGGACTGGGCGCGGGACTCGGCAGCGTCTTCGAGGGCTCCGTCGGGGGCGCCCTCGAAGGCGGACTGAACGTGATCGGCGGCCTGGGCGGCGAGTTGGGTGGCGCGCTCGGCGGACTGCTGTCGGCCGGCGTCGGACTCGACTCCGCGCTGAGCACCGTGCTCAGCGGTGTTCTCGGAGCAGCGGCCGGCGCCGATCTCGGGGCCGCGCTGGGCGGGGCGCTCGGCCTCGGCGGCGTGCTCGGCACCGACCTGGCCGGTCTCCTCGACGCAGGCCTCACCACCGACCTGGCCGCCCAGTTGGGGGCCGCACTCGGTGGTGGCGGCGACCTCGCTGCCCAACTCGGTGCCGCGCTCGGCGGTGTACTCGGTGCGACCGCGGGTGTCGACGGCATCCTCGACGCCGCGGCGGGTGCCGGTCTCGGTGTCGGCGAACTGCTGGCCGGCGATCTCGGTGGGGCCCTCGGCGTCGACGGCGCCCTCATCACCCAACTCGGCGGAGCGCTGGACGCCGCACTGGGCGCGGGCGCCGATCTGGGCCTGGTCACCGAGACGGCCGGCGACCTCACCGCCACGCTGGGGACGGTCCTGGGAGCCGGCGGCGACGTGGGAGCCGATCTCGGCGCATCGCTCGGTGCCGTTCTCGGTACCGCGCTGACCGGCGACCTCGGCGGTGACCTCGCCGGACGGCTGGCCGGCGGAGCAGACCTGGGCGGTGCCCTCACCAGCACGCTGAGCAATGCGCTCGACGTCGATCTCGGGGCCACGAATGGGCTCGTCACGACCCTGGAGTCCACACTGCAGGGCGGTCTCAACGGGGCGCTGACCGGTGAGCTCGGTGCGGTGCTCAACCCGAGTCTCGTGATCTCGCCGGAGGACGGCATCAACGTGGGCGGCCCGATCCTGACCGGCGGCCTCACCGGCGGTGTCGTCGGTGACCTCACCGGTGGCCTCGAGACGGGACTCGGCGGCGGACTCGCCGGACTCGGGACGACGCTGGAGTCGGGGCTCGGTTCGACCCTCGGCGGCGATCTCGGTCTCGGCGGTGGACTGGGTCTCGGCGGTGGACTGGGCCTCGACAGCTCACTCCCCGCGGAGGTCACCGACGACCTGACGACCGCCGTCTCCGGTGCGGCCGACGGCGGCGCGACCGTCGGCGGGGACGCGACCGCCACGGCCGGTTCGACGCTGGGCGGCACCCTCGGCGCGACGACCGATGCGATCGGCAACCTGGGCGCCGACCTCCCGGGCGACCTCTCGGGCAGCCTGACCGGCGGACTCACCGGCGGCGGCGAGGCCGATGGCGGCGTCGACCTCGGCGGCAGCGCGGACACCGACGCCGGACTCGGTGGCGCCCTGGACTCGACGGTCGGCGGAGTGGTCGACACGACGAGCGGCCTCACCGGGGATCTCACCGGCGGGCTGACGGGTGGCCTGACCGGAGGTCTCACCGGCGGGCTGGGTGCCGACCCGGAAGCCGGTACCACCGCATCCGGAGACGTCGACGCCGGACCCGACGCCGGCTGACCCCGGACCCGACGGCCTCGCCCCGGCATCGCCCGACGCCAGTACCCACTGGACGCGGACGGTGCCGGGGCCGACCTCGTCTCCGCGGCACGCGCCGGAACACCTCCCCAATGCCGACCGCGTGCGCCGACTCAGAACTACCGTGAGGACACCATGACAAGCTCACCCGCCGAGTTCCCGGCCAGCGGTCGGACGGTCGACGTCGCGCAGGCTCCCGCGACCGCCACCCCGACCGGACCGTCGACCATCGGCGATCTGCTGAGCACGATGTCGGAGGTGGCCCGTGAGGCCGGGCGAACCGATCTCGTCACCCGCCTCGACGGCGCGCGGACCCGCATTTCCGACCCCCGGTTGCGAATCGTCGTGGTGGGTCAGCTCAAACAGGGCAAGAGCCACTTCGTCAACGCCCTGCTGGACCTCGACGTGTGCTCGGTGGGAGACGACGAGACGACCGCGGTGCCGACCGTGATCTCGCACGCGCCCCAACCGACCGCCCACCTCGTCGTCGACGGTCCGTCCGCCGACAGTCGCATCCCGGTCCCGATGGACGCCATCGGTACCGTCACCCCCGACTCGCCCCTCGCCGGCGGCCGTGAGGTGCTGCGACTGGAGATCGGTGCACCCGGTCCGCTGCTGGCGGACGGACTCGTCCTCGTCGACACCCCCGGTGTCGGCGGTCACGGACACCCTTATGCCGCAGCCACGCTGGGCATGGTCGCCGCCGCCGACGCGGTGCTGGTGCTGTCCGACGTCAGCCAGGAGTTCACCGCGCCGGAGATGTCCTTCCTCCAGCAGGTGATCGGCCTCTGCCCGACGGTCGCCTGCCTGCTGACGAAGACCGACCTGTACCCGCATTGGCGGGCCGTCGCCGACGCCGACCGCTCGCATCTCCGGACCGCCGGCATCGACATCCCCTTGTTGCCGGTGTCGTCGGTGCTGCGTTCTCACGCGCTGCGGCTGGGCGACGAACAGCTGAACGCCGAAGCCGGTTTCCTCGATCTCTACCGCTACCTCCGCGATCACGTGGTGGCGACCGCCCGACAGGCAACCCGAGGAGCGGTGGCCACCGATCTCCGGGTGGTCAGCGAGCATCTCGCCCTCACCCTCGGCAGCGAACTCGCCGCGCTGCGCGATCCGGACACCGCGAACAAGGCCGTCCGTGCGCTGCACGAGGCCAAGGCCGATGCGGAGGCGATGCGCCGGCAATCCGCGCAGTGGCAGCAGACCCTGGCCGACGGGGTCGCCGACCTCGCCGCCGACATCGACCACGACCTCCGCGACCGGCTCCGCGCGGTCACACGTGAGGCCGAGCGCGCCATCGACGAGGGAGATCCGGGCGTCGACTGGGAACAACTCGCCGAATGGCTGACCGAGCAGACGGCAACGGTGATCGGCGACAACTTCGTCTGGGCTCACGAGCGGTCGGTCTGGCTGGCCCAACGGGTTGCCGATCATTTCGCGGCGGCCGGCCAGAATTCGCTTCCCGACTTCGACATCGCCGATTTGAACGGTGTTCTCGACTCGGTGTCCGAACTCGCCGAACTCGACAGCGGCAGGGTCGGGGTCACACAGAAACTCCTGATCGGGATGCGGGGGTCGTACGGCGGCGTGCTGATGTTCGGACTCATCTCGACGATGGTCGGCATGGCCCTGATCAACCCGGTGTCGGTGGGCGCAGGACTCCTGTTGGGCACCAAGGCCTACCGCGACGACAAGCAGGCGAAGGTACTCGAACGCCGAGCCAAGGCGAAGGTGGCGGTACGGGCGTTCACCGACGACGTCAGCTTCCAGGTGGGCAAGGAGTCCCGGGATCGGTTGCGGGTGATCCAGCGCGTGCTGCGCGACCACTTCAGCTCGGTCGCCGAGCAGACCGCACGCTCCATCTCCGAATCCCTCAGTGCCGCACAGTCCGCGGCGACCTCTACCGACTCCGAACGATCCCGTCGCGCTGCCGAACTCGAGGCCCGGCTGTCGGCGGTCGCTGCACTACGCAAAGCCGCCGATCACTTCGACCCCGACCAGATCGCGCCCGCTCACCCGGAACCGGCCCAGCCGAAGGTCGGTCGCCACGCGGCCGGGAGGTCCCACTGATGGCCGGGATCGATCGTGCGCGTGCGCTTCTCGATGCCGCTCGTGGCGCTCTGGCCGACGAACCCCATGCCCACGCCGAACTCGATCTCTGTGAACACCGGATGTATCAACCGGTACGGGTCGCGCTGGCGGGATCGTTGAAGGCCGGGAAGTCGACCCTGCTCAACGCGCTTGTCGGACAGGACATCGCACCGACCGATGCCACCGAGTGCACCCGGGTCGTGACTTGGTACCGCAGCGGCCGGTCGCCGTCGGTGACCGCACACGTCGACGACGGTCGCGCGGTGCCGATCCCGGTGACCCGGGTCGACGGACGCCTCGGCTTCGACTTCGGACGCCTCACCGCCGATCGCGTGGATCATCTCGATGTCGAATGGCCCGCCCGCGCACTGCAATCCACCACGATAGTGGACACACCGGGTACCGCATCGCTGTCGACGGAGCTGTCCGACTCCACGATCCGCCTCCTCGCACCCCGGGCCGACGAGCACCGGGGCCAGTCGGGGGTCGACGCGGTCGTCTACCTACTGCGATCCCTCACCGCCACGGACACGGCCATGCTGCGACGCATCGGCACCGCGATCGGCGGTTCGTCGGGCCCGCTGGGGGTGATCGGTGTCGTATCCCGCGCCGACGAGCTGGGCGCCGGCCGGATGGACGCGATGATCTCCGCCCAACAGATCGCCGGGCGCTTCGCCGGTGAACTCGAACGGACCGGTCTCTGTCAGGCGGTGGTCCCCGTCGCGGGGCTGCTCGCCCTGGCGGCCCGGACGCTGCGCGAGGTCGAGTTCCGCGCGCTGGCACAATTGGCCTCGACGCCGGGACCCGAACTCGAGGCGGCGCTGCTGACGGTGGATCGATTCGCGCGGCCCGACATCCTGCCCGACATCCCCGCCGGTCTCCGGCAATCACTCGCCGAGCGGTTCGGCGTCTTCGGCATCCGGCTGGCGGTCACACTCATCCGTTTCGGCGCGACGTCGTCGACCGCGCTGGCCGCGGAACTCCTCGACCGCAGCGGCCTGCCCGAGTTGAGTGCCATCATCGACACCCAGTTCGCCCAGCGTGCCGACGAACTCAAATCCCATTCGGCACTGGTCACGCTCGATCACCTGCTGGCGACGTCCCTGTCGACGCAGGCGGCGCAGCTACGGGCGTCGGTCCGACGAGAGCTCGCCGACGTGCACGGTTTCCGCGAACTGCGACTCCTCACCACCATCCGCGGCGGCGGACTCGACCTGCCTGCGGATCAGATCGCCGACCTCACCCGCTTGATCGGCGGCTCCGGGATCGATCCGACGACACGTCTGGGTCTCCCCGCCGAAACCGATCCGCCGACTGTTCGTATGTCGGCGATCGAGGCCGTTCGCACGTGGCGGTCCATCGCCGGCCACCCGCTGATCGCACCGGACGTCGCGTCGGCCTGTCAGGTGGCCGTCCGCAGCGCCGAGGGTATCGTGGCGCGTCTCGACGAGTCTCGAACAAACGCCAGCGCAACGGCTTTCAGCGCAGGGATTCGCTCACCGCGCGGGTGAAGGCGACGCCGGTGGCGATCAGCGCGACCACTGCCGCGGCCACCGGCAACCACAACACCGGCTCGGGAAGGCCGGCGGCGGCCAGCCCGGAGGTCGACGGATCGACAGTGAGACGGAATCCCACCGCACCCGCGATCGCGACCAGGGCACCGACCGTCAGAAGAGTCCGCCCCGCACGGCGACCGGCCCACAGACGCACTGCTCCTGCCACGCCCAGCACCGTGACCAGCAGGGCAAGACCTCCACCGACGAGAAGCGAGATGTCGACGGCGCGGCCGGCGTCGGTACCGCTGTCCGGGTGTTCGCGGATCAGGTCGGCGGCCAGGACCGCCCGGACGTCGTCCAGCGACGCGACGACCAGAAGGACCGTCACCAGGGTCAGCGCAAGAGCCACGATCCACCCCAGGACGACCCAGCGGACAGCCCCGGCGCGTCCGGTGCTCCGCTGGGGCCGCATGGGGGTGACGGCCACGCGGGGTCGCGGTGGTGGGGCATCGCCGGGCATCGACATCCCCCGATCGTATGCGCTCGAGGCCGCCTGTCCGGGAAACCGAGAATGCGTCGTGAGTATCGATTTTCGGACACTCACGACGCATTCTGTGGAACCGACCGGTCAGTCGCCGACTGTCGCACCCGTCAACGGGGGCGAGGCGGCGAGGAGTTCGTTCTCCTCCTCGGTGAAGGCCCGCGCCCGTGACAGGAAACGCACGCCTTCGGGAGCTTCCAGACTGAACCCGGCGCCGCGTCCCTTCACGACGTCGAGGATGAGCTGGGTGTGCTTCCACAGCTCGAACTGGTCGCCGTTGATCCAGACCCGCACTGCCGGAATGGGTTCGGGGAGTTCGATCTCGCCGACGAGGACGTCGCGCTGGCCGACGCGGTACTCCCCCACCGGATAACACATCGGGGCCGAGCCGTCACAGCATCCACCGGACTGGTGGATCATGAGACCGCCGTGCAGCTCCGACAACTTGGTCAGGAGCTGCACGGCGGCGTCTGTGGCGACCACCCGATCAGGAGCAATCTGTTCGGTGGTCATTCTCAATCACCTTCTGTGGGTTGCCCTTCGATACGCCCTTCGCAAGCTCCGGGC